>JAZRQI010000076.1:0-8056 GCA_045649705.1 Acutalibacteraceae bacterium | reverse complement strand
CTTGCGCCATTAATTCTTCGTTAAGTTTTCTGATAATTGCATATGCGGATGTTTTTGACACACCTAATAATTCTGAAATGTCCGCTGCAGTCATAAATAATTTTTCAGACATTTTGCGTCTCCCCTTTCTTTTAGATTTTTCGGTTAAGTCGTCATCCGAGATATTATGCGCTATCTCTTAGCACATTCGCATTTTAATTTTCAAACTCAACGCAAATTATCACTTTACAATTATATTATACTAACGTTATTCGCTTAAGTCAATGGTTTTTTTTCGACTCCTAATTTTCATTTAGTATCATTGACATTTATTAAACAAATATGTTATGCTTACATTAACACTTAAAAGGAGTATACATATGTCTATTGGTAAAAGAATACGATTTTTCAGAACTCTTAAAGGTATGACCCTGAGACAACTTGGCGTTTACGTAGGATTCCCCAAGAAAACTGCAGATATCCGCATAGCACAGTATGAATCAGGTTCAAGAGGTCCAAAAGCGGATTTAATAAAAAAACTTGCAAACATATTTGATGTATCCGAAAAAGCTCTTGAGACGCCTGATATCGACAGTTACATCGGTGTTATGCACACTCTCTTTGCTATGGAAGACCTTTATGGTCTGAAAATTGATAAATTGGATGATGAGGTTTGTATCCGTCTTAACAGAGAAACAGGCAATACCTATGTTTCAATGTTTGAACGCTTTTCACAATGGCAGGAAATGGCTGAAAAATGTCGCAACGGAGAAATCAGTAAAATTGAGTACGATAAGTGGAGATATAACTATCCGGAGGAATAGTCATAATGTAAAAAGTTTTCACTTGATTTAACACATAAAAAGATAATTAAGATAAAGAGGTGTCATATGGATAAATTAGAATATGATAGTCTACACAAATTTCAAGTATCCCTTGGATTGATTTTTATTGCACTCCCGTTTGTTATTTTGCTTTATTTGTTTAACGGAGAAATTACATTAATTAGCCAAAGTGAATTTGAAGCATTATCTGAATATTCACAAAATCAACTTCATCAACACGATTCCATAATAAATACCTTTCTTATTATCTTTCCTATTGTATGCATTGCTTCTTTCATAGTAGGTGGCATACTCTTGTATATAGGCATAAAGAATTGGAAGAAAGTTCAATCAGATATAGACGGTGTTATAGCAGCAGATAGATTAAAACACGAGCTTGATGCAGAGCAAATGAAACAGTCTGAGGTTCTTAAACGCACAATTGAAGAAGTTAAAGAATCTAACCCTAACGAAACAGTACCAGAACAATCGGCAATCATGCGACATATGGATATAGAAGAATTATATTTTTCTAACTCAATTCCAAACCATATAAAGCGAAGATACTTTTTCAAAAGAAATCTAAAAATCGGCAAATTCGAATACGATGGTATTGCCATATCTACAAAAGACAATATCGACTTAATCTATGAAATCAAATTTTGGCGACAACCAAGAACTGCACAAATGCTTAGAAGTTCTTTAGAACATCTATATAAGGCCGGTGTTAATTACGAAATTGTAAAACAACGTAACTTCAGGTGTATACTTGTCATTGTCACCTCAAAAGAAAAGGTTGAAGCAGTGCAACGTTGGGTTGAAGGAATTTCACACGAAGAAGTTGTTTATGACTTTTCTAAATTTGAAATACAATATATAACTGAAGACGAATTATATCAACATGCATAGGAAAATAAGCTTTTCAACAAGTTTGATAACTAACAAAAAAGAGCTAACAGATCGTTAAATCTGTTAGCTCTTTTCTTATAAAAAACTGAATTTTGTTGTCATTTTGTTGTCACGGGGACATTTTCAACGCCAAAAACCTTGATTCTACTTAGGGTTTCAGGTTTTTGGGATTATTCCCACTCGATTGTGCCTGTGGGCTTGGGAGTGAGGTCGAAGAGTACACGGTTGATACCGTCAACTTCTGATGTGATACGTGCTACGATTTTATGAAGCACAGGATAAGGAATTTCCTCGATAGTTGCAGTCATAGCGTCTGTTGTGTTGACTGCTCTGATGATTGCGGGCCAACCCTCGTAACGGCTGTCATCTTTAACACCTACGCTCTTGATATCAGGGATAGCAACGAAATACTGCCATACTTTACCTGCAAGACCTGCAATTTCAAATTCTTCACGGAGAATTGCATCTGCTTCACGAAGTGCATGGAGTCTGTCACGTGTGATTGCTCCAAGGCAACGAACGCCAAGTCCGGGGCCGGGGAACGGCTGACGGTAAACCATATTGTGAGGAAGACCGAGTGCATCGCCTACAATTCTTACTTCGTCTTTAAAGAGAAGTTTGATAGGCTCTACAAGTTCCATTGCCATATCTTCAGGAAGTCCGCCTACATTGTGGTGTGATTTAACTGCTTTTTTGCCTTCAGCCTGTTTGATACTTTCAAGGATATCAGGATAAATTGTACCCTGTGCAAGGAAAGAAATACCATCAAGTTTTGCTGATTCTTCATCAAAAACTTTAATGAATTCCGCACCGATTATCTTTCTTTTCTTTTCGGGGTCGCTTACGTCTTTAAGAAGGTCAAGGAAACGGTCTGTAGCATCAACATAAACAAGGTTAGCATCAAGTGCTTTACCGCAAACTTCAATAACCTGTTCACTCTCACCTTTACGCATAAGGCCGTGGTTAACGTGAACACACACAAGCTGTTTTCCGATTGCCTTGATAAGAAGAGCAGCAACTACTGATGAATCAACACCGCCTGAAAGAGCAAGAAGCACTTTCTTATCTCCAACCTGCTCACGAACTGCCTTTACCTGTTCTTCGATAAACTCGTTTGCAAGTTCAATTGTGTTAATTCTCTGCATTGATTCTGGACGTACATTGTTTTGCATAAAATCTCCTCCATTATGTTGATTTATGTTCTTTATTATATACCTATGTGCAGAAAAATTCAAGATATTTTAAATCACAAAATTAAGTAAATATTTTGACATCTGATAGTAAAAAATGTATATTCTCAACGAAAAATCTTTTATCGCATATTGAAATGTGTATAAATATGTGTTAAGATTGTTAATATGAATCAAGAAAGGGTGACTACTCCTTGAAAAACTATGACGTTGCCGTTATCGGTGGTGCAACTTCAGGTTCATTTTTCGCCAGAAAAATGGCTGAAAAAGGATATTCTGTTCTTGTAATAGACAAAAGTTCTGCTGACAAAATCGGCAGTAAATACGATATTTTCCATCTGGGCAGAAAAGAATTTGAACGTTTCGGTATTCCCCGCCCTGTCAAAGGTGACAAGGAATGGGCTTTTGAGTTTGAAACAAACTACACTGCTGCTCCCTCAGGAAAATACCCCATAAAAACTTTCGACCCTATGGTAGGTCTTCATCTTCACGACTACACCGTTCTTATGAACGAATGGGCAAAAGAAAAAGGTGCAGAATTTGAATATTCCGCAACCTTTGAAGATTTCATTTATGAAAATGGTAAAATTGCAGGTTTTACATACTCAAATGATGAAGGACAACAGGAAGTTTACGCTAAATGCGTTGTTGACTGTTCGGGAATAGAAAGTGTTCCCCGCAGAAAACTCCCCTCAGACTCTCTTGTTGAAAACTTTGAAGTTTCACCCGAGGATATGTTCTACGTTGTGCTGAAATATGTCAAATTCAAAGACCCAGATTTCATTTACAACACATCTTCCACAGGTTGGCCCTTCTACAAATCCTGGCTTGCTCCTCAGGAAGACCCCAATGGTGGTATTCTGGGAATAGGTGCCTGCAACAGCTATAAACAGGCTGAAACAATCCTTGAAGATGTTATTAAAAACATACCCTTACCTGAATACACAATCACACATACAGAAAAAGGAAAAACACCTTATACCCGACCTCCCTACTCATTTGTAACGGATAATTTTATTGTCACAGGCGACGCAGGTTGCCTGACAAAACCTAACAATGGTGAAGGCGTTACAAGCAGTATGGTACATATGGAAATTGCCGCTGATGTTCTTGACGAAGCAATCAAAGCTAATGACCTTTCCGTAGAAAATCTCTGGAAAATCAATAAGATTTACAACGAAAAACAAGGTGCTGACTTTGCAAGCACAAGGGTACTTCTTACAAAAGTTGTAAGAGCAAAAAAAGATGAATTCGAGTTCTTATTTGAAAAGGCTCACGATGTACTCCAGGCTTTCCTAGACGGTGCTGCAGACGGTCCTGAAATCAAAATCAGTATGGGTCAGTTACTTCCTGCCGTAGGTAAAATCCTTGGTGGTATTGTGGCAGGTAAAGTATCTTTTGCAACTCTTAAAGAAGCTTTGGGCGGATTCACACTTGGAAACAAACTGAAAAAACATTATCTTGCTTTCCCCTCTTCACCTGAAGGATATAAAGAATGGGCAAGCAAAGCCGACGAAATGTGGAAGAAAGTCGGCAAAATGCAATAAGTTCATTCTCGGACAACTGTCCGATTGAAAGGAGAAATAAATTATGAATGAAAAATTAGTATCTATCGGTAAAAAAGTCCTTGCAGTACTGTTATCCGTTCTGATTCCCGTGCTCGCAGTGGTAATTTCTTTTGACCCCTTAGCAAAGTATGACCCCGAAGTGCAGTCAGCTCTTGAAAAAACAGACGGACTTATCAAAGGTGTTTGTCATGCAGACCCTGATTATGAACTTCTTCAGGAAGCAGGCATTGAATGGACAAGAAAAGACATTCCTTTCCTCTATGACCACGAAGGTAACATCAGCCAGAGTTACCTTAACTGGAAAGCAGAAATGCAGGCTTATGCTGATAACGGCATCAAAATTTTCGCTATCACACCTTATCCCTACAAATTCTTAGAATACGGTATTGACCCCAGAACTCCTGAAGGCAAAGAGAAGGTTCAGGAAACCGCAAAATATTATGTTGAAGACCTTAAAGACATCGTAGGTGTTTTCCAGGTTACAAACGAAATGGGTATCGACCGTTTCACATATCCTCTTACAATAGACGAAGCTGCTGACTATATCGGATGTCAGCTTGAGGTTATGGATCCCCTCTGCGAAGAATATGACATTCTTCTCGGCTACAACATTGCAGACTTCACACTTCCCTTCAAGATGCTCAAATATAACGACTATCTTGACTATGTAGGTCTCGACCTTTATCTCGGATGCTTTGAAGATATTCTCCATGAAATCGACACATTTGTAGGTCTTGCAGGTCTTGTTCACCTTATCACTCAGAAACCTATTATCTACTGTGAATTCGGTTATATGGGTTACGGCGAACCGAAAACTCCTGAAGAAAAAGTTAAAGTTCTTCAGAAATATGGTTATAACAGTGAAGCAGAAGCAACAGCTGATATGGACAACTTCATCCAGAAACTTCCCGAAGATATGAAGGAAGAAATTCTTGAAATCTATCCCGACTACACCGCTGAGCAATATGCTGATGTTATTTTCCGCGGAGAATACAAGAACCACTTCTACACATCACTTCCTGAAGGTTACTACCTTGACGGTTACACACATACACCTATGGGACAGGCTAAATTCTTCGAAGACCTTATTCCAAAGCTTCTTGCAAAGGATTACATTATCGGTACAGTTATTTACTGTTGGTCTGACAGTGATTCCTGCTATGTATGCGGACAGTCAGATTGTCCTGTTGAAACAGGCTGGGGACTTGTTGATGGTGAAGGAAACCGTAAACCCTCATTCTATGCAGTAAAAGAAATCTTCAATTCAACTACCAGATAATTTAAGTGAAAAATCCCCTCAGTCATTTTCTTACGAAAACGACAGCTCCCCTTGCATTTTCAAGGGGAGCTTTTACTATGTAAAAACCCCGGGTATAACTACTCGGGGTTTCCGATTATATAAGTCTTATCTTTTTTGCTACTTCCTGAGAATCGACAAAAAGTTTTATGCTTGTAGCACCATCAAATACTGCCTCTATCCTGTGACCAGATAAATCTGCCGTCAGTGTGTGGGCATATTCAACAATACCTTCATATTCATCGTACACACAGCCATTGATGATAAGTTCATTTGTATGCTTAATTCTTCTGACAATTATATGCATACCTGATGTTTCTGTGTCAATAAAAACTCTGCTTTTTGCTTCTTCAGCCATTCTCAGCACTGAAGAACTGCTTTCAATCGGATTTCCGTCTTCGTCTTCAGTCTCCACAAGCATTTCTGCACTATCTGCATTGGGAGTATTTTTAATTTTATAATATGTTGTTATTGCAGTTATAAGGTAAACAATAACCCAGATATGGAAAACAATATCAATAATTATATCTGTCGAAAAACCTGTCATAAAGAGCATAAGTGCTGTATCGGCCACAAAAAGTACAAGAGATGCAAATAAAGCTGCAACCTTTTTCTTCTTTGCGAAAATCCAGCATACAAGATAAGCGATTATAATAACTGCTGCAACGGCAACCATCACAATCAGAAATGAACTGTCAAGAAATTCTTCTACAGGCAAATCAAAATAAAATTCTTCAGGATACATTCCACACATCACCTTGCCGTAGTCAACTATAAAGTATGGAATAAATGCTGAAAACAGAAAATATGTATCAGTTCCGGCAAGAAGCAAGCCAATATTTATAACGCTGAAAATAACTACTACAAGCAAATTACCGATACTGTTTTTGTATCTCGTTTCAAGATTATTTTCTTTTGTATTCATCTGTTCCTTGTTTTTGCCAAATAATTTAGCCATATAAACTCTCCTTCACTTTAATAAGATAATAATATAACAGAAACCGACGCTTGTCAAATCCAAAAAATGGAACTTGGCTTTACATTAATTATACTCAATGTTTGAGTTATTGTCAATACTCAAAATCAGAGTATTGTATATTTGTCTTGAGGTGATAATATGGACTATCTTGACAAACTCACTGCATTGAGAATCGACCACGACCTCTCCCAGAAGGAAGTAGGAAAAATCATTGATAAATCCCAGCAAGGCTATGACCATATTGAAAAAAGAAGAGCAAAACTCGCAATCGAGGATTTTAAAAAGCTCTGTGAATTTTATAACATTAGTGCAGATGAACTGCTGGATTTAAAATAACCGACATACAATTTTGAACTAAAAATCCCTCCGTTAAAGCGGAAGGATTTTTGTCTTTTTATACTAATTCAATTGTGTAAGCTGAGTTTGTAAACCACTGGTTTGTAATGAAGTTTCTGGGTCTGAAGATAACCTCATCTTCATAAACTTCCATCTGAATACCTGTACCTGCCTGAAGAAGACCGTACATATTCACGATACCGAATGTAGGAAGACTTACATAAGTAACACCATTAACCTGTTCAACAAGGGGCATACCGTATTTTTCGCCTACCCATGTGCATCTGATACCGCCGTGCATATGACCGCTGATATAGAAAACATTTTCATATTTTTCCATAACGCTCTTGATGTCATTTATTGCAAGGTCAATACCGCTGTCGGGATAAATAATTTCCTGACCGTTTATTTCATCAACAGGCCAATGACATACAACAAATGCAGGCTGACCGTCTTTTGTTGCCTCTGCAAGTTCACTGTCAAGGAAAGCAATCTGCTCGGGAGTCATATCCATAGCATCCCAGTGACCGCCATCAATAACCTCATCACCAAGAACGATGAATTTAAATCCATCAATATCCATACTGTAATAGTTTGTTGTGTGTTCTGTGCCGTAGTATTCATTTGAATACCTGATAACATTTGCCAGAGCCTCTTCACGGGTGATGTTTGTCACATCCCTGTCACCTACGTGACCGATATCGTGGTTACCTGCAGCTGTAATTACGGGCACGGGGCTGTATTTTGTAATAAGCTCATAGTAATATGCAAGAGAAGGTTCATCGGCATAGTTTGTAATGTCACCGGCTACCACCATAACATCAATGTCGTTCTTTGCATATTTCATATTTCTGAAACCTGCTTTAAGGAATTCAGGACGAAGATACTCTGTCATCTCAATGTGTGTATCTGAAATAAGTTCTGCAGTAAGAAGACTTCCTTCTTTTTTATCGTCAATTACAGGCAGTTCGATA
>JAZRQI010000075.1:0-1643 GCA_045649705.1 Acutalibacteraceae bacterium | reverse complement strand
GCGTCAAGAAGCTTCTGAACACCTCTGTTACGATATGATGTACCGCATACTACGGGAACCATTTCGTTAGCAAGTGTTGCCTTTCTGATAGCTGTCTTGATTTCCTGAACGTCGAGGTCACCTGTTTCGAAATACTTCTCCATAAGTGCTTCGTCCTGTTCAGCTACGTGCTCGAGGAGCTCTAAACGGTACTGTTCAGCAAGCTCCATCATATCTTCGGGAATGTCAACAACTTCGGTCTTGAGACCTTCTTTGTCGTCATACATGGTTGCATTCATTTCTACGAGGTCAATAATGCCCTTGAAATCGGCTTCAGCGCCGATGGGGAGCTGAATCGGAACAGCATTACACTTAAGTCTGTCCTTCATCATAGCCACAACATTGTAGAAGTTTGCACCCATAATGTCCATCTTGTTGACATATACCATTCTGGGAACACGGTACTTGTCAGCCTGTCTCCATACGGTTTCAGACTGAGGCTCAACGCCGCCCTTTGCACAGAGAACCGTAACGGAACCGTCAAGAACTCTGAGTGAACGCTCAACTTCAACTGTGAAGTCAACGTGACCGGGAGTGTCAATGATATTAACGCGGTGACCGTTCCAGAAGCATGTTGTAGCAGCAGAAGTAATTGTGATACCTCTTTCCTGCTCCTGTGCCATCCAGTCCATTGTTGCTGCACCGTCGTGTGTTTCACCAAGCTTGTGGTTAACACCGGTGTAGAAAAGGATTCTTTCGGTGGTAGTGGTCTTACCTGCGTCGATATGAGCCATAATACCGATATTTCTTGTTAATTCAAGTGATACCTGTCTGGGCATAATGTCCTCCATAAAAATTCTACAAGATATAGGATAATCGGGGTCCTATTACCAACGGAAATGGGAGAAAGCCTTGTTAGCTTCAGCCATCTTGTGAGTGTCTTCACGCTTCTTGAATGCTGAACCTGTTTCGTTTACAGCATCCATGATTTCGTTGGCAAGTCTTTCCTTCATGGTTCTCTCTCCACGGTTTCTTGCATAGAGAGTGATCCATCTGAGACCGAGAGTCTGTCTTCTCTCGGGACGAACCTCCATGGGTACCTGGTAGGTAGAACCACCTACACGGCGAGCCTTTACTTCGAGTAAGGGCATTACATTTTCCATAGCTGCCTCGAAAACTTCGAGGGGTTCTTTTCCTGTTTTTTCTCTGATGATGTCAAAAGCGTCGTATACAATTTTCTGTGCAACACCCTTTTTTCCATCATACATAACACTGTTGATAAGACGTGTTACGAGTTTTGAGTTGTAAAGCGGATCGGGCAAAACATCACGTTTTGCTATATTGCCTCTTCTTGGCACTTCGCTTCCCTCCTTCATAGTAATGATATCATAGGTACTCGAGTGACAAATTCCCGCGGCGCCAATGAAAGGTTTTTATCACAGCCTTACGCCATATATATAAAAACTTACATTGGTGAAAAAATTCAACCTGCAAGAAGATTTTGTCCTGATCGATTCGCAAATGGCTTATTTCTTAGCCTTTGCCTTCTTTGTGCCGTACTTGGAACGGCTCTGCATTCTGCCGTTAACGCCCTGAGCATCAAGTGTTCCGCGGACGATGTGGTAACGTACACCGGGAAGGTCTTTAACTCTTCCGCCTCTTAT
>JAZRQI010000074.1:0-2599 GCA_045649705.1 Acutalibacteraceae bacterium | reverse complement strand
GTTTGCTTTTTCTATCATATCGGGGCGTTTGGCGAGAGTTCTTTCCAACGCTTTTTCATGGCGCCATTTTTCTATATTTGCGTGGTGGCCTGAGAGAAGAATTTCGGGCACCTGTCTTCCTCTCCACTCGAAAGGTCTTGTGTACTGTGGATATTCAAGAAGTCCCGAATAATGGCTTTCATCCTCAAAGCACTCGTTATCTGAAAGCACACCAGGTATCATTCGTGCTACGCTGTCTGCAAGGACAAGGGCAGGAAGCTCTCCTCCTGTCAGCACGTAGTCACCGATTGAGATTTCTTCGTCAACAAGCTCTTCTATTACCCTTTCGTCAACTCCCTCATAGTGTCCGCAGAGAAGAACAATGTTCTTCATCTTAGACAGTTCACGTACCTTTTCCTGTGTCAGCACGTTACCCTGAGGTGACATATATATGAGATATGGTTTTTCACTTGTTTCTTCGCAGATATGTTCAAAGCAGTTAGCAATGGGCTGAGTCTGCATAATCATTCCCATTCCCCCGCCGTAGGGTGAATCGTCAACTCTGTTATGCTTATCCTCTGTATAATCACGGATATTATGGCAGTTTATTTCCACATATCCGTTTTCCCTTGCCCTGCCTACAATACTCGCAGACAGTACGCTTTCGCACATCTCGGGAAAGAGAGTCATTATGTCAATTCTCATCGTCAAAAATTCCTTTCATAGGACGGATTTTTATTACGCCCTCTTCAACATCCACGTCGATAACAACATCCTTTATGGCAGGGATAAGGTACTCCTTGCCATTCTTTTCTATGTGCCAGACATCGTTTGCACCTGTCATACTCACGTCGGTAATAACGCCGTAAACCACTGACTCGTCGTCAGCATCATACACTGTGCAGTCAATAAGCTCTGCGATGAAGTAGTGACCTTTCTGAATCTTTGCATCGTCACGTTTTATGTAGAGAATTTTCCCTCTCATTTCCTGTGCCTTTTCAACTGTGTCAATGCCGTCAACTGTGATAAGAGCCACGTTTCCGTGCTCTCTTGCACTCTTTACATCAAGGCTTTTTTCACCCTTTTCGTCAAGGTACAGTTTTTTGAATTTTTTAAGAAATGCAGGACTGTCACACCAGGGATTTACACGCATTTCTCCCCGTACACCGTGAGTGCCTACGATTTCGCCTGTTTCAAGAAAATCCTTTTTCATTCTTCTTCCTCCGTTGAAATAACTTTGGCTTCGCCTTCAATTTCTCCGTTTTTGTTGATGATTGTTTTAAATTCTTTCGTAACACCTGCAAATGTAATCAGGTTTGAAATTCCTGCGAAAATCAGCACACCGCCTACTATTCTCAGCATTGTGTTAATTGAGAGACCGGGATTGAGTATGAACACAATTCCTAACAGAATGCCGATGAGTGCGGTAATAAAAATGCCGATGAATTTCTCCATACCTGATTTTTTCAGGCTGAGAGCGTTTCTCATTTTAAGTATGCCGTCAACAAGAATTATCACACCGAACACGCTGACAATAAAGTTTGATACAACGTGGGGTTTTGTGATTATATAAATACCCCCAAGGGCAAATAATATTCCGATTGTAAGTCCGAAAACGGTTGTTTTTCTGCCGTTTTGGGAGAAGTAGTTAATTGCCTTTGTTACACCGAAGCCGATGCCCAACGCACCCACGATGTAACCTGCTATGTTGGAAATTTTGTGAGGAAAAATCACAAGGAGTATCCCCACACATACAAATCCTGCAAGAGCAAGAATGCTGTTTTTTCTGATGTTGTTCAAAAATGATTTCATAAAATCACCTCAGATTGTAATTAAACAAAAGGCAAAAGGCGACTTATTAAAAGCCGCCTTAACATCAATCAATATCTACCTTAACCTTAACATCGTTGCGGATAGCTGCTGCGCGCATTACTGTACGGATAGCTTTCGCAATTCTGCCCTGTTTACCGATGACTCTGCCCATATCGTCAGGAGCCACGTTTACGTGGAAAACAGTAAGGCCTTCTTCTTCGGTTGTTGATGATGTGACATTCACAGCATCGGGGTTCTCAACGAGACCCTTAACAATTGATACCAACAATTCTTCCATTGTGGATTCCGTCCTTTCTTTCCGTCATATTGAAAGTATTACCAATATATGCGGATTTATTAAAGGATGTTTTCTTTCTTAAGAATTGATTTTACAGTATCTGTGGGCTGTGCACCGTTAGCAATCCATTTCTTTGCTTTGTCTGCATCGATTTTAACTTCTGCAGGCTCTGTCATAGGATTGAAGTAACCGATTTCTTCGATGAATCTGCCGTCACGGGGATATCTTGAATCCGCAACTACTACACGATAGAAAGGTGCTTTCTTAGCGCCCATACGACGCAATCTGATTTTTACTGCCATTTTTGTTTCCTCCATTTGATTATATAAAATATTTTTTAAAAACTGATTAAATATTGAAGCCGTTCATATTGCCAAGCTGCGACATATTAAAACGTCTTCTTCTCTTCTTGGAACCTGTTTTACCGTTTAACTGCTTGAACATCTTCTGCATCTGTCTGTACTGAGCAAGAAGTTTGTTCACATCTTCAACTGTCTGTCCGCTACCTGC
>JAZRQI010000073.1:0-5102 GCA_045649705.1 Acutalibacteraceae bacterium | reverse complement strand
AAGTGAGCCGGGTTCCTTTGTTCTGTCGAGAACTGCAATCTTCTTAACTGTTGAGGGGATAGCTTCAACAAGTTTTTCTGCTGAGAAGGGTCTGTAAAGACGAACTTTAACAAGACCTACTTTTTCGCCTTTAGCTGTAAGATAGTCGATAACTTCTTCTGCTACGTCACAGATTGAACCCATTGCAACGATGATGTTTTCTGCATCGGGAGCACCGTAGTAGTTGAAGAGTTTGTAGTCTGTACCAAGTTTTGCGTTAACTTTGTCCATGTATTCTTCTACGATACCGGGAACTGCATCGTAATATTCGTTACAAGCTTCACGGTGCTGGAAGAAGATATCGCCGTTTTCGTGTGAACCACGCATTACGGGATGTTCGGGGTTGAGAGCACGTTTACGGAATGCGTTAACAGCGTCCATATCGCACATTTCTTTAAGGTCTTCGTAATCCCAGATAGAAATCTTCTGAAGTTCGTGAGATGTACGGAAACCGTCGAAGAAGTTGATGAAGGGAACACGGCTCTTGATTGTTGCAAGGTGAGCAACAGCACCGAGGTCCATAACTTCCTGAGTGTTTGTTTCAGCAAGCATTGCGAAACCTGTCTGACGGCAAGCATATACGTCAGAGTGGTCGCCGAAGATGTTGAGAGCGTGTGATGCTACGCAACGAGCTGACACGTGGAATACTGAGGGGAGAAGTTCACCAGCAATCTTATACATGTTGGGGATCATGAGAAGAAGACCCTGTGATGCAGTATAAGTTGTTGTGAGAGCACCTGCGTTAAGTGAGCCGTGAACTGTACCTGCAGCACCTGCTTCAGACTGCATTTCTGCAACTTTTACAGTTGTGCCGAAGATGTTTTTCACGCCCTGTGCAGACCACTGGTCAACATAGTCAGCCATGGGGCTTGAGGGAGTGATGGGGTAAATACCTGCAACTTCTGTGAACGCATAGGACACATAAGCGGCAGCATTATTACCGTCCATTGTCTTGGTTTTTCTTGCCATTATGAATTTCCTCCTTACAAAATGGAAAATTGATAACTATAAGATATACATATATAATATACCATTCGCAATTATAACACTTTTCTACAAAAAAGTAAATAAGAAAATCAAGCACAAATCCATCTATTTTTTGGGTATATTGACAAAACATTATCATTTTTATTTCTTTTTCAGAACTAAAAACAATATTGAAAGATTTGTTGACTTAACACGAATAAAATTGTATCATATAAAAAAGAGGTTATCAATGTAAAATAAAGGTGATAATTTTGAGCACAAAAACTGAAATTTTTATAAAAGACAGGGCAGACCCTTTTGTAAAAAGAGGCAGCGACGGATATTATTATTTTACGGCATCTTATCCTATGTACGGGGAGTCTGATAAAGAGGGTTATGACAGAATAATTCTCCGTAGAGCAAGAACAATTGACGGACTGAAAAGTGCCGAAGAAAGAGTTATCTGGGACGAGAAAGATTCAGATAAATCCTTCCGTTTCATCTGGGCACCTGAGATTCACGAAATAAACGGAAAATGGTATGTTCTTTTTGCAGCAAGCGGAAGTGAAAACAACGTATGGGACATAAATTGTCACGTAATTATGTGCGAGGGAAAAGACCCGTACAATGACGCTTGGAAGAATATGGGAAAATTTTCTTCCTGTGACGGAGACGAATTTCCTTTTACGGGATTTTCTCTTGATATGACGTACTTTGAATGTGCGGGAAAACACTATGTTGCCTGGGCACAGAACGGAGGAAACTCCAATGTGTATCTGGCACCTGTTGACCCTGATAAACCTTGGAAAACAACAGAAAAACACCTGTTACTTACAAAGCCTGAATATGACTGGGAGAGGGTAAGAATTCCTGTCAATGAGGGCCCTGCCGTGATGATACACGGAAGTAAAATTTTCCTGAGTTTTTCTGCATCTGCAACAGGTCCTGAATACTGTATAGGGCTTATGTATGCAGATGAAAATGCAAATTTAATGGACATAAAAAGTTGGACAAAAATGGAAAAACCGCTTCTGACTTCCGATGACCTTGAGGGCGAATACGGACCCGGTCATAATTCTTTCGTTAAGGATGAAAACGGCGACTGGATTTTCGTTTACCATTCAAGAGATGAAAAATGTTTCAGAGGTGAATGCGGATTCGGGGGAGAAGATTCTCTCTACGACCCTTGCAGAAGTGCAAGAAAAAGAAAAGTTTTGTGGGACGAAAACGGATTTCCCATATTGAACGGATGAGGTGAGAAAATTGGGCGAAAGAATCAAGAAACTGATAGGTGTTGAGGGTGATTTCAAAACTACCATTCTGCCGATGATAAACTACAGCTACGCCAATATGTATATGGGCGGTGCAGGATATATTATCGGTATGTATTTTACCGTTTTCCTGACAGATGTTGTGAACCTTTCTCTTAATCAGGCGGGTATAGTTGTAATGTTGGCAACTATATGGGATGCAGTAACTGACCCTGTTATGGGAATCATCACAGACCGTACACGTGCAAAAACAGGTAAACACAGACGTTACCTTCTCTGGGGTATTCCCATAATGGCAGTGTCTTACATACTTCTGTGGAATTCATTCGGTCTGAACGGCGCAGAAAATCCCACAAAGACAATGATATATTTCATTCTGGTTTATATGCTTTACAAAACTGCATATACGGTAATCGGTGTGCCTCATACGGCAATGCTTCCCGAACTTGCACCGGAATATAATTTAAGAACGCAGTATAATTCTGTAGGATATCTTTTCAATTCTGCAGGTATGGTTCCCGCGTTCGGAATTGTTGTTGTAATACTCTCGCTTTTCGGCTCAAACGACAACATTACATCTGAGTCAAAAGCACCGTTTCTTGTTATCGGTATTGTACTTGCGATTTTCTTTGCTGTTGCAGTATTTTTAACTTATTCAAAAACAAGAGAAAAAAGCTCACTTGATAACAAAAACGAAAAACTTGATATACCATATATCATCCGTGAATATGTTCTTGTTTTCAAAAACAAATCTTTCAGACAGTATTTCTTTATGAGTCTTGCATATCAGTTCTCAACGGGATTCTATGCGAACTCAAAAGTATATTACATAAAGTACCTTGCAAACCAATACAGCACCTATGCTCTTTTTAATGCCGTTGCAGGTGTTGCTGAAGCGGGAGCGTTTCCGCTGAACTATGCTCTTACAATGAAGCACGGTAAGAAAAAGTGCGGTAACATTGTAACACCTCTTATGGTGGCAGGACTTGCAATAGGTCTTATTATGCAGCCGGGAGGCTCTTTCTTCTGGATAGCGTTGATGATGCTGAGTATGATACTCTATCCTTTCGGTATGTCGGGACTCGGTTTTGTTTCCACAAACATTTTCCCTGATCTGACAGATGTTGATGAGCTTATTACAGGCAGAAGACGTGAAGGTGTTATCTCAACTTTCAGTACCCTTATTAAGAAAAGTATCAGCGGTGTTATGGCTGCTCTTGTTGGTTTCACACTGCAGGGATTCGGTCTTGTAACAGGTGACAAGGTTTCAAACTATGAAAAGGTCACAGGTACACTTTTCACTCAGACAGACAGTGCAGTATGGGGTGTCAGAATCTGTGTTGCGGTAATCCCTATTGTTGCAGCAATAATTGCACTTATACTTCTGAAAAACTTCAAGATGACAAAAGATGACCACACGATGATCCGTGCTGCTGTTGCAACAAAGAAAAAATACGGCAGTGTGACTCTTACAGAAGAAGAGAAAAAACGTTGCGAGCTTATATCAGGTCAGAAACTTGAAAATACCTGGCTTGGTCAGAACAATACAGAAGAACATTTTCTTGAGAAAAATGAAAATGGCGAATATCTGATTCTTCTTGAATTGAAGAAAGAAAAGGAGATGGCAGAAAATGATTGATTTGAAAAAGGATAAACCTGAACTGAAAATGAATAAGTTTTTTGATTTCATCTTCTATCTCATTCAATGGACATGGGGACTTCCTGTAAATCTTGTGGGTGGAATTGCATTTCTCATCTGCACAAAAATTAAAAAACGCCGTTGGCAGAAATTCGGATATTCATACATTGTGTATCTTCCCTGGAAATCCGGGGGTCTTTCAATGGGGCTTTTCATTTTCATGAAAGATGTTCCCGAAAATGAGAAATGGACTTACAATACACGTATCCACGAATACGGACACACGTGGCAGTGTTTGCTTTTAGGACCATTGTATTATATTGTGATTGCACTTCCCTCAATGATATGGTGTAATTTATTCGCAAACTACAGAAAGAAAAATAACATTTCATACTATAAAGTTTATTGTGAAAGCTGGGCAAATGCCTGGGGACAAAAAGGCAGTAAATTAAAGATGGATATTTAAACGAAAAAAGCACGGTCTGCAGACCGTGCTTTTTGATGTTATTAAGACAGAAACTAATAAAACCCATAAAAAATGAGAGTTTTTCAAACTCTCATTTTTTATCATTTAAAATTTTATTTTTTCTTCAATGTATGCTGCAACTTCGTCGATGGGAAGTCTTACCTGTTCCATTGAATCTCTTTCTCTTACTGTCACGCAGCCGTCTTCAAGTGAATCAAAGTCGAATGTGATACAGTAGGGAGTACCGATTTCGTCTTCACGGCGGTATCTCTTACCGATTGAACCTGTTTCGTCGAAGTCTGTCATAAAGTGCTTGTTGAGTTTGTCGTAAACTTTAAGAGCATCTTCTGAAAGTTTCTTTGAAAGAGGAAGAACTGCTGCTTTGTAAGGAGCAACTGCAGGACTGAGGTGAAGAACAACACGTGTATCGTTCTTTTCTGCATCGAGAACTTCTTCGTCGTATGCTTCGCAGAGAAGTGCAAGAACAGTTCTGTCAAGACCGTATGTTGATTCGATGATATAGGGGATATATCTTTCGTTTGTTTCAGGATCAAGGTAGTCAATTCTCTGACCGCTGTATTCCTGATGTCTTGTAAGGTCGAAGTCAGTTCTGTTGTGAGTACCGTTGATTTCGCCCCAACCGAAGGGGAAGAGGAATTCGATGTCACAAGCAGCCTTTGCATAGTGAGCAAGTTTTTCGTGATCGTGGTAACGAAGGTTT
>JAZRQI010000072.1:0-1696 GCA_045649705.1 Acutalibacteraceae bacterium | reverse complement strand
GTTTCGGGAAACACCACAATGCTTCACATACTTTTCGGAATTGACCCGTCTCCTTTGGGTATTGCTCCATACTCCCCTGTTTTTCTCGGAATGAAAGAAGAAAACTCCCCTGAAATCAGAAAAGTCGGAAAAATCATTTCACTGCCGTGTATTTCTGCTTTTATCGGTGCTGACCTGGTGGCAGGACTGAATTTTACTTCCTTTCCCCAAAAAGGAAAATACAATTTGCTCATAGACCTTGGCACAAATGCAGAAATTATACTTTATTCCTCAGACAAATTCATCTGCACGTCTGCGGCTGCAGGGCCTTGTTTTGAGGGCGGTAACATTTCCTGCGGAATGTGTGCAACAGATGGTGCAATTTACGCTTACGGCAAAGGCGTAATAAAAACAATCGGTAACAAGCCCGTAACAGGTATATGCGGTACGGGACTTGTTGATATTATCGCCGAACTGATTTCTGACGGTACAATCGACAAAACAGGATTTATAGAATGTGAAGAATATGAAATTGCAGAAAATGTTTCACTGACGCAAGAAGACGTAAGGCAATATCAACTTGCAAAATCTGCCGTTTATTCCGCCATTATGACTCTTGTTGAAAGTAAAAATATATCTTTCGATAACATTGAAAATGTGTATATTTCAGGCGGTTTTTCAGCAAAACTCAACATTTCAAACGCAGTAAAAACAGGTCTTATCCCTGAAAAACTCAAAGAAAAATGTGTGCCGATTAACAACTCGTCACTTCTCGGCACAGTTAAATATACCTTTGAACAAAACGATTTATCTGTGTTTACAGAAAACTCAGAATATGTAAATCTGTCAGACAACAAATATTTCTCAGATTTATTTATGGAAAATATGATGTTTTAAAGAAAGGACTGATTTTTTTGAAACAAATGACTCCTGAAAAATCAAGAAAAATTCAGGCAAGGAAAGAAAAAGAAATCAGAAAATGGGAAAAGGAAAGGCAGAGACCGAAGCACAATCTTTACTTTGCTTATCTTGTTCTTATCATCTCTCTCATTTATGCTACTGACGAAATTGCCTCACAGATTGGCACACTGATGAAAACTGAAATAGCCAATGACCTTTTTGCAAAATACGGTGAAAGTTCAGTAGGTGTTCTTGACATTCTTTCAATGATTGTTGTGCCTTTCCAGGCTCTGGGTCTTCTTTACAGACCTCTTGCAGATAAGCTGGGAAGAAAGAAATTCCTTATCATAAATACTTTCGGCATGAGCTTTGCAATGCTTACAATTTTTCTGTCAAATAACTTATTCCTTTATTTTGCAGGTGCTTGTCTTGTTCAGTTCTTCATTCCCCACGATATGCACGTGGTTTATATTATGGAATCTTCCCCCTCAAAACACAGGGCACGTATTTATTCCGTAATAAAATTCTTTGCGAATATGAGCGTTATGCTCATTCCACTTTTAAGAAAACTTCTGATGAGTGATGCCTCAGAGTGGAGAATGGTGTTCTTCGTTCCTGCAGTTGTGGGAATTGTTACTTCACTTATTGCAATTTTAACAGCAAGAGAAACCCATACTTTCATCGATTCACGACTGACCTATCTTCGCAAAACTGAAGAAGAAATTGCAGCGGAAAAGAAAATCGAAAATGCACAGGGTGGTCTTATCCCTGCTCTGAAATTCGCACTTAAGCACAAGCAACTTCGTTGGCTTTACAT
>JAZRQI010000071.1:0-8580 GCA_045649705.1 Acutalibacteraceae bacterium | reverse complement strand
ATTGAACACGTTGAAAACCATCTTGAAAACACAGACTATAACATAGTCTATCTGCAGGATGATTATGACACCTGGTACTACTGTCACGGTGAAATAAATGAAAAAAGAAAAGCGGGTACATACGATTGGGAAAGTCACGTCAGGGAGGACTTTCTTCCCCGTGTCAGAAGAATTGTAAATACTCTTTCTCAGAAAGAATACAGTAATAAGACAGTTTACTGTCTCTATAACGAAACGGATAACGGTGTATGGTTCGGCACAACAATGTACGGTGACGACGGCAATATCTGGTGTGCATACGATGAACAGGGCAGAGAAAATTTCTATAAAGCGTGGAAAATCACCTACGATGAAGTGAAAAAAATAAACCCCGACGCTCTCATCGGTGGTCCCGGTTTTTATGAATATAGCCATTGGAAAATTGAGGAGTTTCTCTCTTTTTGCGTAAAGAATGACTGTGTTCCCGAAATAATGATTTACCACGAACTTGCCGATAACAGCATCTATAATTGGCAGGCAAATGTTGAAGATTACAGAAATATCGAGAAAAATCTCGGTGTCGAAGAATTACCCATAGTTGTCAGTGAATACGGCAGAATGCAGGATAACGGTATGCCGGGCAAAATGCTTCAGTATATCACTCAGATTGAACAGAGCGGTGTTTATGCTGACAATGCTTATTGGCGACTTGCAAACAACCTCTGTGACGTAGCGGCAGATGATAATTCACCTAACTCCAACTGGTGGGTTTACCGTTGGTATGCCGATATGTCAGGCGACCTTGCAGAGATAGAATATGTTGACATTTTCAAGTCAAATGTGGGCAAGGCTCTCAGTGGAAAAAGCGACCTTTATTCTCAGGGATTTATGGGACTTGCATCAAAAACAGATGAGAAAATCGATATCATCTGCGGCGGTACAGACGGCAAGACAAGGGTAAAACTGAATGGTCTTGAAAACTCTGTCTTTGACGGAAAAGAAGTTCTTGTATCTGTTGAGGGTGTGTTTTACAAAGGACTTTCGGGAATTGTCACCGAACCTGAGAAAATTATGCAATATAAGGCACACATCAGAAACGGCTCTCTTACAATTGATATGCCTGAGATTGAAGAGGAGAACGCTTATCACATCACAGTTACAGAGTGGACAGATGATGCAGAGGCTTACGATAACTCAGAAGATTTACCTCAGAGATTTGAGGCGGAACACGGTACACTTCTGGGTGATGCTTATACCTATGACAGTGCTTATGCAACAACAGGTGAAATACAGGGTATGGTCGGTGGAATGGAAAAATCAGGTGACGGAGTGAGAATGGAAATCAGCGTTCCTGAAAACGGACAGTATGACCTGTTTATCATTTACGGTAAAGCAAATGACGGAAGTAAAAAAGAGGACAGAATTTCTGCGAAAGTCAATTTCTCACTTGATGGAAAAAGCGAAATTCTCACATTGCCCAATACAATTAAAAGTGAATATACCGATTTTGTGAAATACACATCTTACCTTGAAAAGGGCAAACATACCATTGAGTTTACAAACAATAACGGCACCTATGTTGTTGACAGTGTGCTTGCGGCAAAAGCAGAAGAAAAGACTGAATTTTATCTTCTTCCCGACGAGGACAGAACACAGAATGATGTAACATCTTACCTTACAGTAGCGCCTTATGACGGTTATTACAGAATTGAAACAGACGCAGGTAGCTTTGAAATTAACGATAATAAAGCAGAAAAAGGTGAGTTCATTTATTTGCCGAGAGGTCTTAATTTTATTGACCTTGACAATGGTAAAAATCTGAAAATCACTAAAACCGATTTTGAAAAAGGTGATGTGATTTCTGCAAAAGATATTACACTCTCTGACGGTGCAGTGCAGACTGATGATTATATTCACAACATTTCCAACCTTTCAGGCAAGGGTGAAATTACTGTAAATGCCGAAAAAATGGGAACGTATTATCTTACTTTTACTTATTCAAATAATGATGAAAACGGTGTTCACAGTTATAACGTAGATTTAGTTGAAAGATATGTGACTGTATCAGTAAACGGTGAAAGCAAGGACCTTTGCTGCAGAAATACATACAGTTGGGAAACCTACAAAACAGTATCTCTTGCAGTGAATCTTGCAGAGGGTGAAAACAGAATCACCCTTACAAACAGCGGTTCAAGAAACTTCAACGGAAACGAAACTTTCATTCCCCATATAAAAGAAATTTCAGTAAATCCGTTAGTTAAATAAAAAAAGTAGGGGCGGATAATATCCGCCCCTACTTTTTTTACAGATTGTTATTTAAAAACTCATCTCTGAACCAGATGTCATCAATCTGAAAGGTTTTACCGTTAAGGTAAGTCAGAATACCTGCATCTGTTGTGAAATCAAAGTTCAGCTTGTATGAGCAAAGGCATTGTTTTTTGTATCCCTTTTCTTTGTTGAGTTTGTTTGTGCCGTATTTTCCGTCACCTAAAAGGGGGCAGCCGATTGATGCGAAGTGAGAACGTATCTGATGTGTTCTGCCTGTGAGAAGTTCAACCTCCACAAGGCTTAAATTCCCTCTTGTTTCAAGCACTTCGTACTTTGTCTTAATCTCTTTCTTATTTTCTCCGCCTTTTTTTGAAACGGTCACAATGTTTCTGTCTTCATCCTTTTCGAGATATCCGTGAAGGGTATCTTTTTTCTTTTTGGGACATCCGTGGATGATAAGGCAGTAGTATTTGTGAAGTTCTCTGTCCTTCATCTTCTGATTGAGTATTCTCAGAGATTCTGCATTCTTTGCCGCAATCACGATACCGCTTGTGTTTCTGTCAATTCTGTTGACAAGTGAGGGGGTGAAAGAGTTTTCCTCGTCAGGATGAAATTCACCTTTTTCATAGAGATAACGTTTTATACGGGTAATGAGTGTGTCGTTATACTCCCTGTCATCGGGGTGGCAGAGAAGTCCCACACTCTTGTTAAGAAGCATAATATTTTCATCTTCATACACAATGTTCAGTTTTTTCGATGCTGACATAAAGTCATATCGTGTTTCACTTTTCACAAAAAACTCATCGTTTATGTAAAGGTCAACTATGTCACCTGTATTGAGTCTTGTAGAGATTTCTGCTCTTTTTGAGTTAACCTTGATTCTCTTTGTTCTTATGTATTTGTACATAAGGCTTTTGGGCAGATTGGGTACACTCTTGGTGAGGAATTTGTCAAGTCTCTGGTTGGCATCATTTGGTTTTATTTCAAAACTTTTCATCAGAACATCCTTTTTACAAGTGAGGGAATACATTCCTCAAATTTTACACTGTACCAGTGGTTTTCTTTATCGGGAGCGGTGTGGAGAATACATTCAACCACGAAGTCTGTTGCACGTTCAATAGATTCCTTTACGGAAAATCCTTTCACAAGTGCAGATGAACATACGGATGCGAAAACATCACCTGTGCCGTGGAATGTATCGTTGATTCTCTCCCTGAAATATTCACTGAATTCGTCTTTTTCACTTTCATAAGCAAAGACGCCCAGTTTGTCACCACGTCTGACACCTGTGATGATAACTGTCTCAGCACCGAGAGAGGACAACTCTTTTAGCATTTCTTTGATTTCTTCATCTGTGTAGTCTTCTTTATATTTTCTGCCCAGCAGGTAGGAAACTTCTGTCAGATTGGGTGCGATTACATCAGCTTTTTTTACGAGAGACACCATTTCTTTTGCGAAATCCGCGTCAAATCCCGTGTAAAGCTTACCGTGGTCACCCATAACGGGGTCGATAAAAACAATAGTATCGTCTTTTTTGAAAGTGTCGATAAAATCTGAAACGATTTTCAACTGTTCTTTTGAGCCTAAGTACCCTGTGTAGATTCCGTCAAACTTCACATCAAGAGTTTTCCAATGGTTTGCAACGGGGGTGATTTCCTGTGTCAGGTCGCGGAAAGTAAAGCCCTGAAAACCGCCTGTGTGAGTGGAAAGTACTGCAGTGGGAATGGGACAAGCCTCAACACCGCAGGCAGAAATTATGGGGAGTGCAACGGTAAGTGAGCATTTACCGAAGCACGAAATATCCTGAATTGTAACTATCCTTTTCAATGTAAATCCCTCTTATATTATATCAAGAATGAATCCTTCGCTTTTCGTGTAATCAATAACAGGTGAATCTTTGGGACAGCATATTGTAAGTGAGTCACTGCAACTGTCACAGATGTTTTCGCCGATTTCAGTTTTTTCAGAAAGGAATGTGAGTGTTGTCAATTTCTCACATCTTGCAAAGATACCGTTACCTATAAATTTAACCTTTTCCGGAATGGTGATTTCTTTGAGTGCTGTACAGGAACTGAAAGCAAAATCACCTATTTCCCTGAGATTTTTGTTAAGTGAAATATTTTCAAGATAAAGGCAGGAGTCAAATGCACTTTTGCCTATTTTTTTCAGATTATTGTTCAGATTTATTTCTGTTACAGGTGTGTTGATAAAGGCGTATTCACCGATTTCTTGGACGCTTTCAGAAAGTGTGACTTCTTTTAAAAAGAAGTTATCATAGAAAGCAGAAACAACCCTGACGTCTTCAGGAACAGTAATTTTTTCATCTTCGCCGTTATAGTGAATGAGAATATTGTCACCTGCAATTATGAACTCGTCAGTCTGACGGTTGAGCCATTCGGTTTCTGCGAAAGCGCCTCCGCCGATAGATGTAACACCTTTGGGGATTGAAATGCCTTCAAGCTTTACACAGTCAGCAAAAGCAAAACCGCCGATAACTTTAATTCCCAGTGGTAAACGGATGCTTTTTACATTTCTGCATCCGTAGAAAGCAGATGAGCCGATTTCGTAAAGGTTTTCAGAAAGTAAAATTGACTCTGCATTTACAGCGCCGTAAAATGCACCTTCGCCGATTTCCACAACAGAGTCGGGAATTGTTATGCTTTTCACCCAACCCATATCACGGAAAGCATCTTTGGCAATGGCCTTAACTTCCTTTTTACCGAGGATTTTTGGGATTCTGATATGGTCGGGAGCATCGGAAATACCTGTCACGATTACATAATCTGCATATTCGTCAAAATTGAGTGAAGTTTCTTTATCAACTTTTGAAGAAATAAACTCAGAGTCTTTCAAGGGTGAGGAATCTGTTTTTTCTCCGCAGGAAGACAGAGCAAATATAAAACAGATACCGAGAATAATTGCAGTGATTTTTTTGAACATCCTTTATAACCTCTCAATTAAAAAATGAATCGAAAAATCTTCCTTTTTTTCTTTGTCTGAACTCGTTACAGGGCGGGGGACAGAATTTTACGAGAATAGTGTCTTCACCTATAACGCAGATATCGTTCCAACAGATTTTGATATCGGGCGATCTGCCAAAAAGGCCGAAACATTTAGCCTGACCGTAAATAACAATTGAAACAACGGTTCCTGAACAGGTGTCAATTTCCACATCGTTGACACAGCCCAGCCTTGTTCCGTCAGCATTGTTGATAACTTCCTTATACCTTAAATCTGTTACGCAGCAGTTCATAAAAACACCTCCGTAACCAAGGTATGAGAATTTTTTATATTATATCACAAAAATAAGTGGTGTGCAACAATCCTATTGCAAAACGACACCAAGTTTGGTATAATAAATTTAATTATGACTCAAGGAGGGGTTCATCAAGTGAAATTGAAGGACAAAATTTTCGGTTTGCTCAGTGATATAAGAAAATACTGGAACACGCCGAAAGAAGGAAGATATGTGCCTTTTAAAGAAATTGCTGCATATTCAGGCGGCGGTATCGGTGCATATATGATTATCACAATCGGTTCAGCCTGTATCCTCGGCACAGGTAACACTCTTATTTCAAGTACACTGGGTGTTGACGCACTTGATATGTACGTAATGTACGTTATTGCAGTTGTTGCAAACATATTCCTTACTGCAATCAGAGCAAATATTATTGATAACACCAGAAACAAAGCGGGTAAATACAGACCTTACATAGTTTCGATGGCAATTCCTACTGCCATTATAGCAATTACTATGGTCTGGTTCCCTTATGACAAACTCGGCGCAATGCTTCCCAACGGAATGATTTTCGGGGAAAGTTATGCTTACGTTTTCAAGTGTGCAATCATAATGCTTCTTAACCTTGCTTTGCACTTTGTATATTATTTCTTCTATGACGGATATGAAAACCTTATCCACGTTCTGTCTCCCAACACACAGGAACGTGCAGATGTGGCATCAGTCAAGAGTGTTGTTTACTCATTTGCACCTACTGTTGTAAACCTTGTAACACCTCTTGTTGCTAAAAACATTTTCCATACAAATATGACTGATATCCGTGTTTACAGACTTATTTATCCTATTCTTGCAGTAGGCGGTATTCTCCTTTGTATGGTAGTTTACAAAAACACCGAAGAAAAAATCGTTCAGGCAAGAACTCATGTTCAGAAAATCAGATTTATTGATGCATTCAGAGAAGTTGCGAAAAACAAATATTTCTGGATTATCGCTCTTGCAGGATGGATAGGTTTCCTTGAATCATCTTTCCTCAATATTATGTATTGGCTTTATAACTATGGTGGTGCATGTTCGGGTAATGCATACGGCATTATTACAACCGTGTACGGAAACGCGTCTCTGTGGGGTATGCTTCTTGCTCCTTTCTGCATCAGAAAATGGGGTAAAAAAGCAGTTCTTGTTACAACAAACATATTCAATATTGTGTTCATCCTCTGTATGCTTCCTGTTACTCAGGAACTTACAGGTGCTACAATCTGGCTTGTTCTCTGCTGTATGTATATGAATGCCTTTATGGGCTCGTTTTCACACATTCTCAGCCCTGCAATCCAGGCAGATATCAGAGACTATCAGCAGTATAAATCAGGTGAAAGAATTGACGGTACTTTTGCTACAGTTACCACAATCGGTACAGTTATTTCTCTTGTAACATCCTCTGTTCTTCCTGCAATCTATGAAAAGGGTGGTATTACAAAAGAGAATGCGGCAATTGTTACATCAAGACCTGAAATCCTCAATCGCGTAATTGACGGCAAAACAGTCGGTCAGCTTCTTTCTGAACAGTTTGCAAACGGTCAGGATAACTATAATAACTCCTATTCAGCATTGTATGACCCTGATATTCTCCTTCCGCTTCTTCACGTTCTTATACTTTTCTCAGCATTCGGTGCATTGATGAATGTTGTGCCTTATTTCTGGTACGATTTCAACGAGAAAAAGCAGAAGTCTGTTATCAGAGTTCTTAAAGTACGTGCTTTGTTTGAAGACTTCGGTAACGGAGTTCTGAAAGATAAGGATCTTGTTGAAACAGTTGAGATTATCAAAACTGCAAAAGAAAAATCAACATACATACCTAAAGTTCTTGATAAGAAAGCATACAAAACTGTTTCGGGTAAAGCGGAAAGAAAAGAAGCAAAGAAACAGTATAAGGCTGACAGAGAATATAACGACGAAATTGACATTGCAAAGTTTGTATGTGAAGAACTTGATAAATTCTCTACTCCTGTTTATTCAGGTCTTGTTCCTCAGTGGAAAGCAGTTTATAGCAGTGGACTTCAGGGACTTCTCTCTATGAATATGGAAGAAATTCAGGAAGAAATCAGAACCGCTAAGGCAATGCCCAAAACAACTCCTGCAGATAAGGAAGCACGTTCACTTGCACTTGAAACTGCAAAGAATAAGAAATATGCTTATAATATGATTAAAAAGCATTATAAAAACGGAGAAGCTTTTGAAAAACCTGATTATAATATCATCCAGGGATATTATGAGAGAGAAGACGCAATTGACGTTGAGATGAAAGCACTCTATCAGTCACTTGCTGATGCTAAGAAAACTCATACTCCCATTGATTCTGTAGCGGTCAAAGGAAAAATCAAAGACCTCAAAGCAGAGAAAAAATCACTCAAAGCAAAAGAAAAGGCAGAGTCAGACCGCATTACTAACTTCTCAGTTGCGGCAAAACCCTACCTCAATGCTGAAAAAATGCTCGTTCAGATGGAAAACTATTCTCACCTTGAAGATGTTTTCGCAATGTACAACGAAGCAAAAGAAAGAGTAGCAAAGGCTTAAATTTTAAATTGTAAGGGAGGGTCTCGGTACCCTCCCGTTTTAATGCAGAATGCAGAGTTCAGAGTGCAGAATTTCGGGTCTGCGACGCTATTTTATAATTACGTAGGGTTGATTCACGAATCACCCGCATAAAAACAAAATTAAAAAACGTGTGGTAACTTTTACAATACCACACGTTTTATTTTTATAACATATAAAATCCTGAATCAAGCAGAACGTATTCTTTTCCCAGGACTCTGAAAAACTTATGAACAGGTTCATCAAAAATTCTGTAGTCCTTGATTGAATATGTCTGCAAATCAATTTTTCTTATCTTTTTTGAATTTGCACAACTGACATAAAGGAAATTTCCTGCCTTTGTAACACCTACGGGGTCATCGAAGGTTGTTGTTTCGTTACCGCCGATACGGGTGTAAACCTTTCTTGCTGTAGGAGAAAAACGGACAATTGAGTTTTTCTCAGGTACCACAAACCAAACGCAGTCATCATCCGCCGTCAGTCCTTTGACAGGGGATTCACGGTAG
>JAZRQI010000070.1:0-2138 GCA_045649705.1 Acutalibacteraceae bacterium | reverse complement strand
AGACCTGTAAAGGCAGACAACATCCTTGACCATAAAATGCACAGCGAACATTATTGGCTGCCGAAAGAAACGGCTGATGCAATAAACGAAACACATAAAAACGGAAAAAGAGTTATTGCAGTAGGTACAACCTGTTGCAGAACACTTGAATCTGTGGCAACATTCCGCGGTGAAATCAGGGAAGATGAGGGCTGGACAGATATCTTCATTTACCCCGGTTATGAGTTCAAGTGTATCGACGGACTTATAACAAACTTCCACCTGCCTGAAAGCACACTCATTATGCTTGTAAGTGCATTTTACGGATATGAAAAAACTATGAAAGCCTACGAAGAAGCAGGCAATGAAAAATACAGATTTTTCTCACTTGGCGATGCTATGGCAATTTTATAAAGGAGAATACAGATGTATAAGCTTATAAAAAAATGCGGTAATGCAAGAAGAGGAGAGTTCACCACGGTTCACGGAACAGTGCAGACACCTGCTTTTATGAATGTTGGTACCTGTGCTGCAATCAAAGGCGGACTTTCATCTTATGACCTTGATGAAATCAGATGTCAGGTTGAACTCTGCAATACCTACCATCTCCACGTAAGACCCGGTGACAAGCTCATAAGAGAACTGGGCGGTCTTCATAAATTTATGGGATGGGAAAAACCTATTCTCACTGACAGTGGCGGATTTCAGGTTTTTTCACTTGCGAAACTCCGAAACATCAAGGAAGAGGGCGTAACCTTCGCATCTCACATTGACGGAAAAAGAATTTTTATGGGACCTGAGGAAAGTATGCAGATACAGTCAAATCTTGCATCTACAATTGCTATGGCGTTTGACGAATGCGTTGAAAATCCCTCGCCTTACAAGTACTCAAAAGAAAGTTGTGAAAGAACAACACGCTGGCTCTACAGATGTAAAGAGGAAATGGAAAGACTCAATTCTCTCCACGATACGCTCAATAAAAAGCAGATGCTTTTCGGCATAAATCAGGGATGCACATTTGACGATTTACGTGTGGAACATATGCAGAAAATTGCTGAACTTGACCTTGACGGTTATGCTATCGGCGGTCTTGCAGTAGGTGAGCCGAAAGAGGATATGTACCGCATAATTTCAGCAGTTGAACCCTATATGCCAAAAGAAAAACCCCGTTATCTTATGGGTGTGGGTACACCGGGTAATATTATTGAAGCAGTAAGCAGAGGTGTTGACCTTTTCGACTGCGTAATGCCGTCGAGAAACGCACGTCACGGACATCTTTTCACATGGGACGGAATAATAAATCTCAACAATGCTAAGTTTGAGAACGATTCTGAGCCTATTGAACCCGGATGTCAGTGTCCTACCTGTCAGCGTCATTCAAAAGCATATATCCGTCATCTTTTCAAGAGTAAAGAAGTGTTGGGACTTCGTCTTGCGGTGGCACATAACTTGTATTTTTACAATACACTTATGGAGAAAATCAGGGAAGCACTTGATAACGGAACTTTTGAAGAATTCAAAGAAAAATACGTTGATCTGCTTGATGCAAGAAAGAAATAAAGAGGTGTTATTATGAAAAAAATCATTGCCTTATTTTTAGCAGTTATCTGTCTTACGGCAGTTTTTACAGGGTGCGAAAAAGTTGACAGAAATGAGCAGTCAACGGAAACTACAACACTTAAAGGTGTAATTCCTGAAGTCGAAACCTCATACAATAAACAAACCAGAACACTCAAAACAGTTTACCGCAATCCTGATGGTGAAATTACAAGTATAAACGTTGTCACATATAACGAGAATAAACAGATTGAGAAAGAAAGTAACTATGACAAGGACGATAAACTTGTGAATATGCTTACTTACGAATATGACAAAAACTCAAATATTACTCAGATGGCAGTGTATAATTCTGAAACAGAACTTGAATATATGTACAAGGACTACGAATACAAGAAAGTAAAAACCGACAGAGGTGATATGTATATCAAGTTAAAGCACAACCGCTACAATTCAGAGGGTGTTGTGGATACAGTTTCCAAGTGGATGTATGACGAAAACAATAACTGCACTGCAATGGAAACATATACACCAACAGGTGAATTACTTACAAGAAACGAGTTTTAAAAATTTGGCTGTATCGATAACACGATACAGCCTTT
>JAZRQI010000069.1:0-4176 GCA_045649705.1 Acutalibacteraceae bacterium | reverse complement strand
TACCCGGCAAAAAAGATACCGCACTGTCAAAGTCGTTTTTCAATTTAAAACCTCGCTTTTTCTTCACCTTTGTCCTATATATATTTCACCTTGTCCTTTAATAGAACTGATTTATTAAATTTTCAATGACTGTTGAATATTGGACAATATTATGTTAAACTAAATATAATTATACTTTTAGTGAGGTTACTTATGAAAACCATAACAAACAGTCTGAAAAAAGGAAAACTTTTTGATAACCGATTCATTTTCCTTTCAATGTTCGGTTCTTTACTTATCAGTATTCTTGTGGCTTACTGCTACAATATGATACCGTTCGGCAATCACACAATTCTGAGAATGGACCTTTATCACCAATACGGTCCGCTTTTTGCAGAACTTTATGAAAGAATAAAAGAGGGCGGAAGTTTTCTTTACTCATGGAATTCGGGCGGAGGTTCGAGTTTCCTTGGCAACTTCTACAACTACCTGTCAAGTCCCCTTTCACTGTTGGTTCTCCTTTTCAGTCACGAAAATATCCCAATGGCAATCGGCATTATAATCTTTACTAAAGCTACAATTGCCTCTGCAACATTCACATATTACCTTAAAAAGAGCCTTAATAAACACAGTTATATTACTGCAGGCTTCGGTGTACTTTATGCTTTCAGCGGGTATTTTATTGCTTATTACTGGAACCTGATGTGGCTTGATGCTTTTGCACTTCTGCCGATTGTACTTCTCGGAATCGAGAGAATCATTAACAAAGGCAAACCTCTTACATTTATTATTTCTCTTGCACTTGTTATGTTCTCAAATTACTATATGGCATATATGGTTTGTATGTTCTCAGTAATTTATTTCCTTTATTACTACTTTACAAACTATCAGTTCGGTGCTTCACTTGAGGATTTCAGACTTCCCTTTAAGAAAGATAAAACATTTAACAAGGGCTTTATTTATAAAATACGCTCTTCAAGATTTTTTATGAGTGGTGTAACATTCGCATTCGGTGCTGTTACTGCCGCGCTTACAGTTGCTTTTGCACTTCTTCCCACTTATTTCATTTTACGTGCATGTTCCGCAACATCAGGTACATTCCCTGAAGAAATTGAAACCTACAACTCTGTTTTCGATTTCCTTGCAAACCACCTTGCCAGTCTTGACCCCACAATAAGAAGCAGCGGTGACGACGTTCTGCCAAATGTTTATTGCTCAGTTGCAACAGTAATGCTCGTTCCCCTTTTCTATTTCACAAAGTCAATTTCACTCAGAGAGAAAATTTCAACTACAGTTCTTCTCGGCGTACTTTATTTCAGCTTCAATACAAACTATCTCAACTATATCTGGCACGGTTTCCATTTCCCGAATGACTTACCCTACAGATTCTCATTTATGTACACCTTTGTGATTCTTATAATTGCTTTCAAAACACTCATAAGAATCAGAGAATTCAAACCGAAAGAGTTACTCGGAATCGGCTTCGGTACAGTGTTGTTCATTGTTCTCGTTGAAGAAATAGGCTCAAAAAATGTTGATGACCTTTCCGTCATTATCAGCCTTGCTTTTGCAATTATCTATTCAATAGGCTTCTATGTTCTCGGAAATAAAAAATACAACCGTCAGGCTGTGGCACTTTTCCTGTTCTGTTGTTTCGTTTCAGAATATGCAATTGCCAACACTGACAACTATGTTATGAATCAGGAACTTAAATATTACAGTTCTGATTATCAGGAATTTGCCCAAATTAAGGATGAAATCGATTCCCAGCATAAAAATGATAACAAATACAGAATGGAACTGACTAACCTGAGAACGCGTATGGACCCCTGTTGGTACAACTACAACGGCGTTTCAATTTTCTCATCAATGGCTTATGAAAAACTTGCAAACCTCCATCAGAATTTAGGTCTTTACGGAAACTATATCAACTCCTACACCTACAATATGCAGACACCTGTTTACAACGCAATGTTTGCGCTTGACTATATTGTAAACAACTCAGAAGAAGTCAGAATGAACGAAGAACTGTTCACTATGATTTCAGGAAACGACACTTTCACCGCTTACAAAAATAAATATTCTCTTCCCGTTGCTTATATGGTAGATTCTTCAATGAATGATTGGGATTATGACAACTACGACCCATTCACAGTACAGAACGATTATTTCCAACGTGCAACAGGAATTGAAGATGTTTTTGAAGACGAAGTGATTTTTGACATTTCAGGCTTTGCAGTAAGTGATATTTCAAATCCCTCTGACGGTTCAGATTGCTTCTATTTCACAGCAGACTACGATGACGGCAGCGGAGAAATAAACATTCTTATTCTTCCTGAGGAAACAAAAAACTATTATCTCTACGTTGATTCGAGCAACCTTGATGAGCTTACAGTTGAATACTCAGGCAACTCAATGACACAGAATATTGACGATGAACACTACATTCTCGACTTAGGTATGTGCGGTGCAAATGAAGCAGTAACGCTGAAATTCACCGTAAAAGAAGGTGTAACTGACGGTTATGCTGACTTTATGCTCCGTTCAATCAATATGAATAAATTCATCAAAGGATACAAGAAATTAAAAACTCAGTCTATGTCAGTGAAAGAATTCACAGACACAAAAATCTCAGGCACAGTTACTGCAACCGACAGAGGAATCCTTTACACATCAATCCCATATGATACAGGCTGGAAAGTTACTGTTGACGGACAGGTTCTTGACAAAGAAGAGCTGATTGCCCTCGGTGATGCACTTCTTGGCATTAACTTAGGAAAAGGCACTCATACCGTTGAATTTGAATACACGCCTCAAGGCCTTAAAATCGGTATAGGACTTACAGTATTCGGTGTTCTCATTTTACTTCTTTATATCTTTGTAATAAGAAAGAGAAAATTTGCTAGAAAGTTTGTTATGCAGTTTGATTCAAAACAGGAACCAATTCTTTCAAATGAATACAAGGAAGAAATTGACAGACAAAATGCCGAGATACTCCTCAGAGAAATAAGCGAAAAACTTGAACCCGTTTCAGAAGATATACCGACCGAAACACCCGAAGAAAGTGAATAAACAAAAAATCCACTTGAACGAAAAATTCAAGTGGATTTTTCAGTTATTAAGTTTATCTTCTGTCAGCTCTCGGTAATATAATACATATTCCAAGGCCTGTTTCAAAGTTTGATTTTGTTGCATAAATCCTGCCGGAATGTGCCTCAATTATATCCTTACATATTGAAAGACCAAGTCCCGAAACAGATTTACTGCGGCTGGCATCAGTTGTATAAAGGGGTTCAAAGATTTTTCTGTACTGGTCAGGTTGAACACCCTCACCGTTATCTGACACTTTGATATAAACTTCATAGTTTGTCTGAGACAACTCTATGAGTATTTCAAGGGGGGTATCTGATTTGTGCTTTGTGCTGTTACTGATAATATTACCGAATACACGGAGCATATCTGACTTATTGATTACTACTGATACATCGTTAGTTTTATCGTCAATAACAAAATTACAGTTTACCCTTTCAAGGTCATCACGGTAATATGAGTCAATCGCATTAACAAGTTGTTTTACCGAAACAACTGTTTTTTCAGTTGAATCTGCCTTATCATTGTAGGTAATATAGTCATCCAGGTTTTCAATAAGCCTTTTGATTGCAATTGATTTTTCATAAATTGTGTTCACATACTTGTTGTGACGCTCTTTTGAAATATCCTCTTTTTTCAACTGCTCGGCGTAACCCATAATTGAAGTCAGAGGCGTTTTTATATCGTGAGAAACCGAAGCAATAATACGCGTCTGCTTTCTGTGTTCCTCATTAAGAGCCTTTGTCAGCGTATCAAAGTCCTTATTAAGTGACTTCAGTTCGTTTTTCTCTGTGTTTTCCTCAAAGAAAGCATTTTTATTATATCCACGGATAGACTTTGTCAGTTTTTCGATAGGAAGGATAAATATTCTTCGCACAGAAACAATGATTATTATCATTGCAATTGTAAACACAATTGCTTCAAACATAAGAATCTGTCCCAGGTAAAGATTCATAAAAGCCGGGATGTCACTAAATGAGAGGTTTTCGTTAGATGAAATAGCAGCTTTAATGAAATAAATCTGCTGACCGTTACTGTTTGTTGAAAGGAACTTTTCAGATGCAGTAACATAAAGGTTACTGCCCTTGTTGATTTTATCAGCAGATG
>JAZRQI010000068.1:0-8121 GCA_045649705.1 Acutalibacteraceae bacterium | reverse complement strand
CTGAGTAGTTTACACCTATAGCCTTTTTGAAAAGCAGATAGTCATATTTCGGCAACCAATCGTCACCGATTTCTGTATTTGCTGTGAAATCACTTTCTGAAAGTTCAGTATTGATTACTGATACGCCTTTGATTTCACCGTTTTCTTTATAGACTGTGTCCCAGAATGCGTGGTGACCGATGTGTGTCACGCTCTCGGGAATGTAAACATAAGTAAGAGCCTGATTGTAGCTGAAAGCGTCTGAGCCGATAAATTCAAGTCCCTCGGGAAGTGATGAATAAACTTCACCAAGTGCTTCCTCTGTTGTGAAATGAGTATCTGTTACGTTGTCTGCCTTGTAAGATGAAACCTTATACAGTGACGGTGTTGTACCCCACTGGTCAACACGTTCGTGCAGTTTGAAAACTGAAAGAGTTTCAATTGTTTTAAGACCTTCAGGAAGATAGATAACTCTCAGGTTTGCATAGTTGAAACACATTTCATCAAGCTTTGTAACTGTTGAGGGAACAACATAAGTCTGAATGTCTCTTTCGTATTCGGGAGTAACTTCATCCTTATAAAGTTCTCTTTCGTAACCGTATTTCTGTCTTAAATATTCATCGTGGTCACAGGGATAGCAAAGAACTGCTGTTTTGTCCTTGTTATAAAGAACGCCGTCAACATCGCAGTAGTTAGGGTTGTTTTCGTCAACCTCAATTGTCTGCAATGCCCAGCAGGAATAAAATGCTTTTGCATCCACATATTCCACGTCTGCACCGATTTTTATTGTTTTTATTTTATCGTCACAGTTGAGTGTGAATTTTCTCACAGAAGTAACAGGTTTTGTTGTATCCTTGACCACCTTGAAATTAGTTGCAGGGTCGTTGTTACCTGCAATGTACTCAATATCTGAAACGTAGTCAATTTCAAGTGAATCAAGATAACCTGTGTTACTGAATTTTGAAAACTCATATCCGTTTTCAATCTCAGTGTATTCAAAGGTATCATTCTGCAATGCCTTGACACTGAAAAAGATTGAAAGTGATACTGAAATGAGAATTACAATTACAAAAAGTATTTTTTTGAAAGTGTAATTCTTGATAGTTTTGCCTATATGAGGCTCTGCAAGACCGGGAACCTGATAAGTCCAGATTTCGTCTTCGGGAATATCGAGAACAACAGGCTCTTCAACCTGATTGTTGACTTTTTTATCTTTTTTCATTTCTCTCATCCCCCTTAACCTTTATATCCGCCGGAGGTTGTGATGCCCTCTTCTTCGGCTTTCTTTTCGGTTACTTCTGCACGGCGTTTGAGAACCTCCATAACCATATTCTGTTTCTTTGAATCGTAGTCCCAGAACAGATAAGGAATTGACATAAGGAAGAAACCGATTGTGTCGATGATAATGGGCACAACAACGATGTTTCTTCTTGAACCGTCAAAGAAGAGGATTTCCCAGTTACTGTTGAAGCCGTATTTAAGTAAGAAGATAGGAATGATAAGACCGATGAATGATGTGATAGGTCCTGTAAACCAACCGAAGATACCTGCAAAGCTTTCAAGTCTTTCACCTGAAAGGTATGTCTGATAGTCGCCGACTCTGATGTTCATATCGTGACCTGCCGTTGTGGGAACAGTCTTTGTCATCTCAAGGAAGAAGAGAACAACAACGCAGATTGTACCGCAAAGAGCAAGGTTATCACCCAATGTCCACATAGCAACGGCAATGATTGCATTACCGATTGCACGGCTTAACTGATAGAAAATCATAATCTGTTTGTATGAGAATCTCTTGAGGAAATAAGGTGACAGCAAATCGGGCGGTGTACCTGCAAAAGAGATAAGTGCAACAAGCAGACTGTAGGGAAGACCGCTCAGACGGAATGTGTAGAAATAAAGGATTGTTGCAAAGGGAAGCATACCGTTACCCAAAGCATCAATAAGGTCCTTGATTGTGTTGATAAGAAGGTATTTATTCCTCAGCACACCGAACATACCGTCCCAGAACTTAATCTGGACTTTCTTTTCAATAGGCGGCTGTGGCATTCTCTCTTTGATTCGTCCTGCAAAGTACATTGTGAATGCAGAAGAAATACAGAATGTAATGGGGATTACCCATCTGTAGAAGTTGATATCTGCCCATTCGTGACGGAGTGAACCCACGATTGCGGGAAGAATGATTGCAAGAATTGAGTTGAAAATATGAGAAATCTTGATAGGATAACTTCTGACCAGGATTCTTTCCTGAAGGTTGGGGCTGATAACCTTTGTGCATTGCTCAAGGTTATTTGCAAAACCGAACACACCGTAAATTGCGAAAAGGAGGTTTGCAGCCCATACTCGTGTGGGTGTGTCTGCTATACTGTAAATGGGAAGCCAACCCATAAGGATAACCATAATACACTTGGGAATTACGTCAGAATAAAGTGAATATTTATATCTGCCGTATTTGGGAAGAAGCTTCTTTCGCCAGAAGATGTTACGTGCACCCACCCAACCCGAATACAGGAAGTGAGTACCGAAGGTCTTGAAACACGCCTTGGCGTTCATTCCCTCAAAACTGTTCAGTATGGTTATAAACGAGCCCGATTGGTCGAATAGCAACGAGTAGTCGAAGATAATCGTTGAAATACCGAATAACATCATACCGATGTAAACACCGTAAAGTTTTCTTTCAGTCTTCTTGGGTAAGAAACCGAGGTTGTCACATACATACCACCATATCAGAGCTGTGATATAGCCCAAGGGCATATTCAGAAGTCCGATAACGGAGAAAGTAAGATATGGCAGTTTGTAATGGTGCATAATGAGGAAACAGCTTGACCAGAAACCGATATACTCAAGTGTTTTTGCACCTGTGTAGTTAGCACCGACACCGAGAACAACGTCCTTATATTCCTTGTAAGGAACGTATTTGCCCTCAGCCGGAGTGTTCCAGTGAGTTTTTATTTCCGTGGCAAAATCCTTGACTTTACCGACGATTTGTTCTGTCTTTTCGTTCATTTATGTACCGACCTCCTTTGTAATTAAATTTAATTTTATTTAACATTTTAGCACATATCCATAAAAATAGCAATATAAATCCTTGCTTTTTTACTATATTTGTGTAAAAACAAGGCTTATATTTTTATTACAGAAAAATAACAGCTTAAATTTGCCGTTTGGAAATTTGCATTTTTTTCGCTTTTGTGATACTATATCTTGGTATTATTGTGTCAGGGAGGTATTTTTATGGCTGACAAAACAGAAAGCAGAAAAACTGCCGTTCAGTTTCTGAAAAACACTGCTATGGGCTTTGTTGTGACAGTTCTTGAAAGCCTTTCTCTTACCCCCTTTTACAAGATGTTCGGATTCATTGAAAGTGAATCTCCCAGACTCTTTATCGCAAACACACTTTCTATTGTAATCTTCTTTTTTGTGAGATTCTTCATCAACTATTTCTGGGTATTCCACAGCAAAAGAAATATCCTGAAAATCATCCCCTTGTTCGCCCTGCTTATTGCTGTTTTTTCGGTGACCACAACCTGGGCAATTGAGGGACTCACTTTCCTTTTCAATCTTTCACCCGCTTTGGTTGAAGCGTTGGGAAGCGACACTGTAATGTTTATTGCAAAAATGATTGCCACATTTATAGTGGGCATTGTCAATTTTGCAATTTGTAAGAAATTTATTTTTACGGAGGAAAAACAATGAACAGATTTACCGGCAGACTTATGATTGAATTTGCTTCATTTCTTGGCAGATGCGAATTGAAAAAGGTTGATTTTTATTCTTCATATGCTGTAAAGAAACAGAAAAAAATCCTGAAAAAGCTTATGAAGCAGAATAAAAACACCGTTTACGGAAAGCTCCACAACTTCAAGGATGTTAAGTCAATTGAAGATTATCAGAAAATCGTTCCCTATTCTGCATATCCCGATTATGAAGAATACATAGACAGAATGGCAAACAAGGGAGAAAAAAATCTTATTACAAAAAGAGCTATCCCCAGATATGCCGAATCTTCAGGCAGTACAGGTAAATCAAAGCTTGTGCCTATGTCATGGTGGGCTCTGTGGATTTGTCAGTGCTACAGCTTCAGTGCACCTGTAGGATGTGCTTTCAAATACTTCAAAGAAAAAAAGGGTATCAGAATTCCTCCCCAGCACGGTCTTCTTACAATCGAAGTTCTTGCTCATAAAACTCCCGGCGGTGCTATTGCAGGCGGACTTGCAGCACACCCCATGATCAATATGAAACCTGTAACTCATCTCTATTGCACTTCTCCCAGAGAAGTTATGTTCCCCAAAACACGCGATGCAATGGACATGCATTATATGAAACTCCGTTTTGCACTTGCAAGCCGTGACGTAAGCTACATCGGTACTGTTTTCGTAACAATGGTAGAATCAATGATGTTCTATCTTGAAAACAACTGGGAAATGCTCTGCGATGACATCGAAAAAGGTACTATCAACGAATCAATCCCCTGTCCTCCCGATGTAAGAGAAGCACTTCTCAAAAAATGCAAACCTGACCCTGAAAGAGCAGAGGAACTCCGTCGCGAATTCAGAAAAGGCTTTGACGAAGAAGCAATCGTTCCGAGAATCTGGCCGAAAATCGGTTATCTTTACGGAATGGGTACAGGAAGTCTTTCTCACTATGCAAAAAAACTCCGTCGTTACATCGGCCCCGACCTTCCTCTTCACTATCTCGGATATGCAGCATCTGAAGGTCTTATGGCTGTTCCCATGGAACTTGACTCTTACGAATATGTTCTTCTTCCCCAGAGCGGTTTCTATGAATTCCTTCCCATTGACGCTCCCGAGGGTACAACTCCTCTTACAATCGACCAGCTTGAAGTGGGCAAAGACTACGAAATTATCATCACTAACACAAGTGGTTTCTACCGTTACAGAATCGAAGACGTTGTGAAAGTAACAGGTTACCACAATCAGTCACCGAAAATCACTTTCCTTTACAGACAGAATCAGATTGCAAACATCAGTGGTGAAAAAATCAATCAGCACGCATTTGCAATTCTCGTTAATGAGCTTTCAACTGCAGTTGGTGAAAACTTCAACGGATATTGTATTTATCCTGACAGAACAACCTCACCCGGACATTATCAGCTTCTTATCGAACCTGAAAATCCTGATGTTCCCGACAGCGACGCTGAAAAATATGCAGAAATTTTCGAGAAACGTCTTTGCGAAACCAACGTTCTCGTTCCTCCCCTCATCAGAAACGGTGCTCTCGGTCACTGCGAAGTGAAATTCCTCAAAACAGGTACTTACGAAGAATACCGTGACGTACTCAGAGCAAAGGGTGCTAACCTTAACCAGGTTAAACCTGTAAAAGTTCTTGATAACGAAGAAAGAATCGAATACTTCTTCTCACACGTTCGTGATGCTTTCAAGAAATAAGATTTTAAAGAAATAAGGTGCTTTAATGAATATTCTTATTGCTGTATTGTTCCTGCTTGTTCCCGCACCCATTATTTACCTGAACAACAGAGTAAAATGGGTCAACAAATTAGGCATTGTCCTTATCTGTTACCTGTTGGGAATTGTGATAGGCAACATCGGTATTCTCCCTGAAAGCTTTTCAGGAATACAGTCAACCATGCAGGACGTAAGCGTGTGCCTTGCTCTGCCACTGATTCTCTTCTCACTTGATTTGAAAAAATGGCTGAAAACTGCTAAAAAGGGTATCATCTGTATGGGTCTTGCCATAGTTTCAATATCTGTGGTTGTTTTTGTTCTTCATCTGATTTTCAAAGACATCGACCCCAACACACCTCAGTATGCAGGTCTTGCAATGGGCGTTTACACAGGCGGCACACCCAACATCGCATCAATCAAAACTGCTATCGGTGTTGACGAAACTACATACACTATGTTCAACACTTACGATATGGTAATTTCAATCGGCTACATCCTTTTGCTCACATCTGTTGCAAAGAAAGTTTTTCAGAAAATTTTCAAGCTCCGCGATTTTGAGGGCGACAAAAACGTAAGCCGTGAAGAAGCAGATTCAGACACTGCTGACCCTGAAAACTACAAGGGATTTTTTGAAAAGAAAACTCTGGGCAAGGTTCTTCTTGCAGTTCTTCTTTCAGGTGTAATTCTTGCAATTTCATACGTTCTCGGCACTCTTGTGAAAGGTTATGAAACTGCAATCACAATTTTGTCAGTTACAACACTTGCAATTATATGTTCATTCTTCAAGCCTGTCAGAGAAATCAGAAAAACTACTCAGGCAGGTATGTACCTGATTTACATTTTCTGCTTCACTGTTGCTACTATGGCAGATGTGAAGATGCTTGTAAACATTAACTGGACAATACTTTCCTATGTATTCTTCTCAATTTTCGGCAGTATGTGTTTACACGCAATTCTCTGCAAGATTGCAAAAGTTGACGTTGATACTATGATTATCACATCAACATCCGCAATCTGCTCACCTCCCTTTGTTCCTGTTGTTGCGGCTTCTCTCAAAAACAATGCGGCACTTATTTCAGGTATTGCAACAGGTATCATCGGATATGCAATCGGTAACTATCTCGGCATTGCCACACACTGGTTACTTTCAAGATTATAAAAAACACGGGACGATGTTTTCATCGTCCCATACCCATTTAGGAGGAAAACTTTATGAGCAAAGTTGCACCTGAAAAAGGCAGACCTTTTGATGAAATTTTAGAAGAGCTTGACTCTTTCGGCATCAATGACCCTAAATACAAAGACGCTAAAACCTGGAGTCTTGTTTACTATCTGAACGAAGACTATACAAACTTTCTCCAGGAGGCTTACGGAAAGTATTTTTCTGCAAACGGACTTAACCCCACTGCTTTCAAGAGTCTTAAAAGGCTGGAAAAAGACGTTTTAAAATTCACTGCGGAACTCTTCCACGTAGATGATGAGGCTTGTGGTGTTATGACTTCCTGCGGTACTGAAAGCTGTATGCTTGCAGTAAAAACCTACCGTGATTTAGGCAGAGCAAAAGGTATCAGAAAGCCTGAAATGATTATCCCCGAAACTGCTCACGTTGCATGGGACAAAGGCTCAGAATATTTCGGAGTCAAAACAAGACGTGCACCCCTTGACAAGGATTTCAGGGTAGATATCAAAGCCGTTGAAAAAATGATAAATAAAAACACCGTAATGATTTTAGGTGCTGCACCTGAATATCCTCACGGAATTATAGACCCTATTGAAGATTTGGGAAAACTTGCAAAGAAACACAATATCCCTCTCCACGTAGATGCTTGTGTGGGCGGTTACATTCTCCCCTTTATGGAAAAGGCAGGATATGAACTTCCTCTCTGGGATTTCAGAGTTGAGGGTGTAACTTCAATCTCCGCAGACATCCATAAATACGGTTTTGCCGCAAAAGGTGCTTCCTGCATCCTTTACAGAAACGTTGACTATTTCAAGCATCAGGTTTTTGTAAACGAAAGTTGGCCCGGCGGACTTTTCGCATCCCCTGCTTTCCTCGGAACAAGACCGGGAGGTGCTTATGCCGCAGCCTGGGCAGCAATTCAGGCTAACGGAATCGAAGGCTACACAAACCTTGCAGATAAAACAATCAAGGTTGCTGAGGCACTGAAAAAAGGTATCAGAGAAATCGGATGCTTTGAAATTATCGGTGAACCCAAAGCAAGTCTTTTTGCTTACCGTTCAACAGACAGCAGTGTCAACATCTTCGCTCTCGGCGACGTAATGGAAGAAAAAGGCTGGCACATCGACAGAATCCAGCGTCCCGACGCACTCCACGCAATGGTAACTGCTCCTCACGAAAAGGTTGTTGAAGATTATCTGAGTGATTTGAGAGAAAGCGTAGAATATGTAAGACAGCATCCTGAACTTGCAGACAGCGGTCAGGCAGCAACATACGGCCTTGTGTCACATCTGCCCCTGAGAGGCATGGTAAGAAAACAGGTGCTTGATATCTTCGCAAATTCCTACAAACTGAACGCGGAAGAAATACACCTTTCAGACAGTGATTCAATGAACCCCACAGAAAACGGTGGAAACGAAGAAAAGAAATCACTCGTTGACAAAATCATCAGCTGGTATGTAAAGAAAACATCCAAATAAAAGTTAAACTCCGATACTCAGAAAGTATCGGAGTTTTTTTATTATTCAAAGTCAAGCGAAC
>JAZRQI010000067.1:0-3069 GCA_045649705.1 Acutalibacteraceae bacterium | reverse complement strand
GCAAATAAACCTGACGGTTTCAATATGCTCCTGTCTCACCGTCCTGAAATGAACGAAATTTACAGTGATAACAATTTCGACCTTGTTTTTTGCGGACATGCCCATGGCGGACAGTTCAGAATTCCGCCAATAGGTGCGATTTACTCACCTGGTCAGGGATTCTTCCCCAAATACAGTGAGGGCCCCCACATTTTTGACAACACAACAATGATTGTCAGCAGAGGTCTCGGCAACAGTTCTTTCCCCATAAGAATCAACAACCGTCCGCAGATTGTAATTTGCCAGTTACAGAAATAATAAAAATCCCCGTTACTGAATATAATTTCAGGAACGGGGGTGTTTTTTTGAAAAAGTTTTTAGTTTTTCTTGTTATCTTTTCAACCGTTTTTCTGTCAGGATGCGTTCAGAAAGATTTGATAGACATTTATGTTTTTTCTGAAAGATTTGCAAAACACAGTAATAATTTTGAGATTGATACTCATAAACTGACTGCCAAAGAAGAAGACAACATTTTAAAATTTCCGCTGACTTTTGACAATAAGTTTTTGCTGTGTATTAATGTCAATGATAACACTTCACTTATCACATCATTTTCTCTCACATATATTTTTGATAAAAAACGAGAGTTAACAGAAAAAGATTTTTCCGATTTTCTTGATCTTGCAGACAGTAGTGTAAAATCTTTTACAAACATAGAGAATACCGAAGAGATTTTTTCTGCTCTCTGTATCAGAGACAAAAAAGATTTGATAAAAGATAATCACACGTCTTTTGAAAAAGGATTTTATAAGTATTCCTTTGTTTCAAATGAAATAGGATTTTACTTCACCACATCAACTGAAAGAAGATAAAAAACAAGGAGTACCTTATCGGTACTCCTTGAAATTTTTGAATTATCTTACCAACCGAAGTTTGTGTAAGTAACTGTTGTTGCAGCTGCAAGAGTTGCAGATGAGCCGTAAACCTTTGAGATTTCAGCACTTGCATCCCAAGTAATAACAAGTTTTGTGATTTCGCCTGTTGCAGCGTCGATTGTTGCAACAACTTTACCGTTGTTGTTCTTTTCGTACATTGTAAGGCTGGGAGCGATATCGTCAAGTGCATCATAAGTAATAAGAGCTGTCTTGTGGTCGAAACCGCCTCTGTCTGTTGTACCTACGCAGATACCTGATTTATCGATGGGAGAATTGTTTTTAGCGTTCTTGCCGCCTTCTGTCTGGCTTGAACCTGCTTTAACGCCAATTGTGATAACATAGTTTGAACCGTTCTTAACAGCTTTTGCTGATGTTACATCTGCTGCTGTAAGTGTGCTCTTGTTAAGGAATGCACCACAGTTGTCATCATTTGTGTTTGTACCTTTTTTAACTACTTCTTCGAATTTGTTTTCAGCGCCGATACCGAGGAATTTGAAAACTTCACCTTTGAATGCTGAAAGAACAGCACCTGCTTTGTAGCCCTTATCTACTGCTGAACGAGTTTTTGTGTAACCGGGTTTCTGAGAAACAACCTTTGCAGTTGCATCCTGGTAGTATTTAAGAACTTCTGCTGTTGACCATTTTGAGGGGTCTTCTACTGCTGCAGGTTTGTCTTCGTTAGAAGGTTTGTTTTCTTCTTTTTCTGTCTTTTCTTCTGTTACGATTTCAGTAACGATTTCTGTGTTACCTTCGTCATCAGTAACGATTTCTGTAATAACTTCTGTTTCTTCTTCCGCTTCTGTTGCTTCTTCTGTTACATCGTCACCTGCTACGGGTGCTTCTGTTGTAACTTCGGGAGCAGCTGTTGTTGTTTCTTCTCCGCCGTTGCCGCCACATGCTGCGAATGAAACGAGCATAAGACAAGCCATGAGAAGTGCAAGTAATTTCTTCATAATAATTATCTCCTTTTCGGATATATTTTGTCGGGCGTAAATACTTCGCCTGTACTTTATAATTTACTACAATAAAGCGAATTTGTCAATAGATTCTTACGTCAATTAAACGTTTTCTTCTCTGAAATCTACAAGGAGTTCATCACGTGTGCTTTCAAGCTTATGATATTTCACTCCTGCAGCATCAAGCATTCTTCTTGACGCTCTTGTTCCTACAGTGTCGTGGTATTTATCGGAAATATAAATTACCTCTTTGATTCCGCTCTGTATAATAGCCTTTGCACACTCGTTGCAAGGAAAAAGAGGCACATAAACCTTGCACCCCTCAAGACTTGAACCTCTGTGATTAAGAATCGCATTGAGTTCTGCGTGACATACGTAAGGATACTTTGTGTCGTATTCATCACCTGATCTTGCCCAGGGGAAATCATCATCATTACAACCGATTGGGAATCCGTTGTAGCCTACTGATACAATTTTGTTGTTACCGTCAACAATACAGGCACCTACCTGTGTGTTCGGGTCTTTACTTCTCTGGGCAGCAAGCTGCGCCACGCCCATGAAATATTCGTCCCAGGATATGTAATCTTTACGCTTTTCCATATTAACCTCCCATATATTTTTATTTTACCCGTTTCATTGTATCATTAAATTTTAATTATTGCAATACAATAATAAAACAATAAATTAAACAGCAATTTTCATTGACAAGCAAAAGTCTTTCGTGTATAATAAACGGGCAATCGAAAAAACAACGAGGTGTCGCCCAGCTGGTAGGGCGCTTGGTTTGGGCGAGGTTGCGACCGCCGCCTGTGGCGGAATAAGGGAGCAAAACGAGGCGTAGCGGTCAAAGTTTATAGGCGCTCCAAGCCGTAATAAACTTTGGGCACCGCAAGCGGGGCGGGACCAAACCAGGACCTATGGTTTTTCAAAAGTGAATAATAGTTATTTATCGAGGTGTCGCCCAGCTGGTAGGGCGCTTGGTTTGGGACCAAGATGCCGCAGGTTCGAGTCCTGTCACCTCGACCAAAAACCCCACCTTTGAAGGTGGGGTTTTGTCTTTTGTGCATAGATTTACCCCGTTTTTTCGTTCGTCAGATTCAACAAGTTCAATCAATAAAAATAGTTCGGGCACATCCTTAAGGCACATCTTTTTATATCTTTATACAAATATTCACCCTGAAAAACAGCAGAAACGTTAT
>JAZRQI010000066.1:0-2538 GCA_045649705.1 Acutalibacteraceae bacterium | reverse complement strand
CGAGCGTGACGAAAACATCACATCAGGTAAGGCAACACTTGACCTTCACGCTGACAGCTTCCTTAACGGCAACGAGCCTGAGCTTTATGTAAGATTCTATCTTACAGGCGAAAACGGTATCTGCTACTCACAGCCGATGGTACTTCACGTTGAAGGCGAAGAATTCGAAAAAGTCGAAGTGCCCAAGACATACGACCTTCCGTGGTTCCTCAGAGGACTTGTAACAGTTATTGATGCACTCTTCTTCAGATTAAATCCGATTATCTGGATATTCAAATATTTCGGTCTCGGATATAATCCGATTACATTAGACAGACTTTTCAATCCGTTCTAAAACACATAATGCCCCCAGAATGCACTTTCTGTGGGCATTGTGATTTATACCAAGACATAGAAAGAGCCGTATCATACGATACGGCTCTTAAAGTTTACTTATGCGTCATCTTCTACATAGCTCGGGTCAGGAACTACGGGGAAGGGATCGTCGCCCTTACCGATCTGCTTATAGATTCTGTCTGCCTTAGGTGTTGTCATCGGGAATCCTTCACCGTGGCTCATATAAAGAAGAATCTGAAGCTCGTGGAGAGTCGGGAAGAAAAGGAAGATCAATGGCTTACCGGGAACTGAATTCCATACGCCGAAAGCGAAGTAAGCACAGTTGAGAATGTGTGACCAAGTACCGCCATTGATGATCTTGTTGCTTACAACCTCAAGGTCTGCCTGAGTAAGGTCTTTGCTGAGGTAAGTGTATTCATATGCGTTGATGTTACGGTAACGCCATGCCTCAACATTATAATAAAGACCGACACCGTCAGCAAGTGATGTACCGAAAGTACCGCAGGAAACGCCCTCGCCCTTCGGCAATGTGTAAGCACCTACTGTAAGGCTGTGATCAGTGAGGTTTTCAATGTAGATCCAAGTATGACCTGAAAGGCTTCTGTATCGTTCGTTATGGCCTACATACATGCGTGCAACGATAACATCAGCTTCGTCTGTTACATCATCCACAGCTGATACTGACATTGCGAAAACGCCAAAAAGAACAGCCACAACAAGCAACATTGATGTGAGTTTTTTTAAGATTTTCATATTTATCCCTTCTTTTAAAATATCGTGCTGAAAGTATATCATAATATCATTATAGTGTCAACATTGTAAAACAGGAAAACTCCACAGAAGCAGATTCTGCGGAGCCTACAGTTAAATTATTTAGGTCTTGCCTGTGAATAGGTTTTTCCCTTTTGCAAGGTGTACCCTCTTGCTTCCATAAGCTCAGACACGGTTACGAATTTATAACCCTTTGCCATAAGATCGGGAACAAGCTTTTCGACAGCTTCCGCCGTTGCGGGATAAAGATCATGCATAAGGATAATTGCACCATCAAAAACAGCACTCATTACTGCATCATAATCTTTTTTAGCATCCCTATGCTTCCAGTCATTCGAGTCAACTGACCACATAATCAGCGGATACTGAATATTTTTCTTTACAGTATCGTTATAACCGCCTTCAGGGGGACGCATAAGCTTTACAGGAGCACCCGTAACAGCTGAAATTGCATTTGTAGATTTTTTCATCTCTTCCTGCATCTGAGCAACTGTGATTTTAGTCAAATTTTTATGTGACCAGGTGTGTGAACCAATCTCGCAACCAAGATTGTGAGCTCTTTTTACAATTTTTTTACAGCTGTCTACCCTGTTTCCTACAATAAAAAACGTTGCCTTCGCGCCGTGCTTTTCAAGAGTGTCAAGAATTCTTGCTGTAACAGCGGAATGAGGTCCGTCGTCAAAAGTCAGTGCAATGAGCTTTGGTCCGTCGAAAGTTTCAGTCTTTTTTGTTGAAGCTTCACTCTCTGATTCCTGAGTTTCAGGTTCAGTTGTCGGTTCTGATTTTGTTGTGGTAGTGGTTGTGGTAGTGGTTGTGGTTGTAGTTGTTACTGTCGTTTCGGTAGTTGATTCTGTCGTTGACTGAGTTGTTGAGGATGTTGTACTGTCCTCTTGCGTCAAAGTATCAACAGGTTTTGTTTGTCCGCAACCCGAAAGTATAAGAAAGCACATACAAAGCACTATACTTAACGCTCTTTTTGAAAGCAATTGGTTCATTCGTATCATCTCCGACAGCAATTATATAACTAAATGTAACAATAATCAACATTAAAACTCAATATTTTGTACAAAAAAGTTCTGTTTTTCATTATTAATATCTCACAAAAATAAATTTTTAAAATATTTTAAAAAAAATAAGAAATTTTTTCAAAAAAAGTATTGACAATTTAAAAATCATCGTATATAATAAGCAAGTCGCTTGACGAGAGTGGCGGCGAGATTATGGCGGCATAGCTCAGTTGGCTAGAGTACTCGGTTCATACCCGATTGGTCGTAGGTTCGAATCCCACTGCCGCTACCATTTTTTACGGCCCGGTGGTCAAGAGGTTAAGACACCGCCCTTTCACGGCGGTAACACGAGTTCGATTCTCGTCCGGGTCACCAAGCCGAGCAGAAGCTCGGCTTTATATTTTGCGGATGTAGCTCATCTGGT
>JAZRQI010000065.1:0-1960 GCA_045649705.1 Acutalibacteraceae bacterium | reverse complement strand
CGTCTGAAATCATCGTGATAAAAATTACCGTTCACATTTACTCCTCCTTTACATAATATTATTGATGAAAAAAGCCGCTGAAATTCATACGAATACAGCGGCTGATTTTAAGTCTGATTAATCTTCAGCAACAGTTGCTTTTTCGGGGTTTTCCCAGTTAACATTGTAGTTTTCGTTCTCTGTGAGATTGAAAGTAACTTTTTCGTTCTTAACTGATTCAAATTTGCCCTGACCTGTAACGTCAGCTGTAACCTTGATTACTCTTGAATATGTTGCAGAAACGATGTTGTCTGTGCCTCTTTCGATTTTGCAAACGATTCTGCCACCGTTGTATTCAACATCGTAATCGTTTACAGTGAGAAGCTCACTTGCTTTTGCGATTTCCTTGAGGATAGCTTCCTTGTCGTTAGTGTTGAACACTTTGCTGAGGCCGTCTGCTTCAAGGGGAGTTGCATCGTCTTTGAAATCCATTGTGATGATGAAGTAGTCATCTGTCTGTGAGCATGTAGCGAGTTTAACCTGTTTGAAATCTACGATACTTGCAACTGAAGATGCTTCAAGAGGATAAACCTCAACGGGAGTACCTGTAAGGTCTCTGTCAAGGAATTCTTCACCTGCATACTTGATGATGAAATTTGCAACTGTGGGGAAACCAGCTTTGAGAACTGAATTTTCACTTTCGAAATCGTTTGTTGAGAAATCTCTGCCGAGAGTTACGTTGAAAGGCTCAGCCTTTTTAAGGTCAGCAGAAACTCTGTTGAAGTAATCAACGATTTCTTTTGTGTTTGCGGGTTTTTCTGATTTGTTTGTGTAAGGAACAGTTGTTGATGTTTCCTCAACGAAGTATTCCTGCACTTTGTCTGTGATAGAGCAAGATGCAAGAGCAAAAACTATAGCGCCTGTCAGAATGACAGCAAGAATTTTTTTGACTGAACTTTTCATAATATATCCTCCTCAGAGTAAAACAATATCGTCAACGATTATTGTAACATAGTTTTTCAAAATTTCATAGACATTTTTGAAAATTTTTGGAAAAATTTCATAAAATTATTGTTCTTCGTATAAAAATGCACCTGAAACCACTGTTTTGAGGGCAGTTTCAATTGTTTTTACCTTCATATCTTCAAAGGTATCGGGCTTTTTCATATAGTCTGCACCGAGAGATGTGAGTGTGCAGGAGTCAATTCCCATTGAAGAAATGACTGCGGCATCTGTCTGATACTTGCCCTGAAGAACACTGTTGCCGATTTCTTTTTCAGTGTCTGCTGAACCGTCTTTGATAAGTGAAACGGATTTTTCTGAAAGTTTTGTACTGATAATACCAAGGTTATCTTCTTCACATGCAATAGAATCAAGATTTACACAAACAGTAGGAATGTCTTTGAAATCAGAAGAATGACTGTTTACAAAAGCCTTTGCACCGGCTGAAGCATATTCCTTTGCGCTTGTAATGAGAACGCAGATTTCAAGTGAAGGCATTTCAATGCCGTTATCTTTGAGATATTTGAGGACTGCAATTGAAGCAAAAGAACCTGAAAGGTTTTTAGATGCACCCTGAGAAGATTCGTTACTGTCTGCAAAAAGCGGGATTACCGCCAAAGGTAAGAACAGAATCAGTGCAAGGGTTGCGAATTTCAGATTGGGAATCTTTGCGAAAACATCAAGGGCCGAGTTGAGGAACATCACAACGATTGACAGAACAAAACCTATGGTAGAAATGATTCCGAAAGGAAATGTGCTGAATTTGTATTTAGGCGCAGAATCACTGTTGGCAAGAAGAATAAGTCTTTTTGTTGCCTTGTTATCTGCTTTTCTTACTGCAAAGATGTTTGAAGATTCGGTTTTCTTTGCGAAAATTTTACTTGTGTATCCTGTGAAAATATTTGCCACACCTGCAATTACGAAAACTGCAGTCCCTATTGCAGGGATTGTGTCGGTGGGGAAAATGCCGAAGCATTCG
>JAZRQI010000064.1:0-1763 GCA_045649705.1 Acutalibacteraceae bacterium | reverse complement strand
TGTTTTTATGAAAGTCCTACTGTGTTGCCGTTTTCGTCGATGTCGATGATGAGTGCTGCGGGTTTCTTGGGAAGTCCGGGCATTGTCATAATGTCACCTGTGAGGACAACTGCGAAACCTGCACCTGCTGAAAGCTTAACTTCCTTAACAGTGATTTTGAAGTTTTCGGGTCTGCCAAGCTTTGTGGGGTCATCTGTGAGTGAGAGAGGTGTTTTTGCTACGCAGACAGGGATTTCTTCAAAGCCCAGTCTTGCGATTTCTGCAAGGTTTTTTTCTGCATTTGCAGTATAAACAACACCGTCAGCACCGTAGATGTTTTTAGCAATAGTTTCAATTTTCTCTTTAAGAGGCTGCTTTTCGTCATAGAGGAATTTGAAACTGTTTTCTTTTTCACAAGCAGCAATAACCTTTTCTGCAAGGTCGATACCGCCGTCACCGCCTTTTGCGAATACTTCACTGAGTGCGAAGTCGCAACCGTGTTTCTTGCAGCATTCTTCGATGATTCCAAGTTCTTCTTCGCTGTCTGTATGAAATCTGTTGATAGCCACAACAAGGGGAACACCGTATGAAAGCATATTTTCAATGTGTTTTTCAAGGTTTACAATACCTTTTCTCAGGGCATCGGCATTTTCTTCTGCAAGGTTTTCTTTCTTGATACCACCGTTGTATTTGAGTGCTCTTACTGTTGCAACAAGCACGATACAGTCAGGCTTAAGACCTGCAAAACGGCATTTGATATCAAGGAACTTTTCAGCACCAAGGTCAGAACCGAAACCTGCTTCTGTGATGCAGTAGTCACCAAGTTTGAGAGCGTATTTTGTAGCTCTTACAGAGTTGCATCCGTGAGCGATGTTTGCGAAAGGACCGCCGTGGATGATTGCGGGAGTGTTTTCAAGAGTCTGAACAAGGTTGGGGTTGATAGCATCTTTGAGAAGAACTGCCATTGCACCGTGAACACCGATGTCACGTGCATAAACAGGGGAGTTGTCATACTTGTAAGCAACAAGGATGTTACCAAGTCTGTATTTAAGGTCGAAGATATCGTCTGCAAGGCAGAGGATAGCCATAATTTCACTTGCAACTGTGATGATGAAACCGTCTTCTCTGGGAATACCGTTGACTTTACCGCCGAGACCTACGTTTACATATCTGAGTGCTCTGTCGTTGATGTCAAGGCAACGTTTGAAGAGAATTCTTCTCTGGTCGATGCCAAGCTCGTTACCCTGCTGGAGGTGGTTGTCAATAGCAGCACAAAGAAGATTGTTTGCAGATGTGATTGCGTGCATATCGCCTGTGAAGTGGAGGTTGATGTCTTCCATAGGAACAACCTGAGCGTAGCCGCCACCTGCAGCACCACCTTTAACACCGAACACAGGTCCGAGTGAGGGCTCTCTTAGAGCAAGAACAGCGTTTTTGCCGATTTTGTGCATAGCCTGGCCGATACCGATGCTTGTAGTTGTTTTGCCTTCACCTGCGGGTGTAGGGTTAATTGCAGTAACGAGAACCAGTTTGCCGTCTTCGTTGTCCTTTACTTTTTCGTAAAGTTCTTTAGGAAGTTTAGCCTTATATTTTCCGTAAGGCTCGATAAGGTCTGAATCAAGACCCATATTTTCTGCAATTTTTGTAATGGGGAGCATTTTCGCTCCCTGAGCGATTTCAATGTCTGAAAGCATTTTGAATTCCTCCGTTTGAAAAATTAATTTTATCTGTTATTAAGTTCTGCATATTGAAGAACATTTCTGCTTATAAAGAGTGTAAGAATG
>JAZRQI010000063.1:0-7873 GCA_045649705.1 Acutalibacteraceae bacterium | reverse complement strand
TTTTGCACAGTAGAGAACCATACCGCCTGTTGTTGAACCGATTGTCTGAGGAAGGCAAAGAGCCTTGCGTGCCATAGGTTTATTGTAGAGGTCAGCGTTATTCTGGTCACCGCATTTTGTTTCCTTATCCTTGTCTCCGATTAACGGCATATCGCCGAACTGAAGAGCGTTCTGGAATGAGGCAAGTGTGTTGAAACCACCGTGGGAAACAAGAGCTTCTGCAGTACATTCACCTGCTACAACAGGTCTGCCTTTAAACTGTTTCATTTTATTTTGCCTCCTTTGTGATTATATCAAGAATTTCATCGCTTCTGTAATAGCGAGATGTTGTGTATGTTCTGAGTTTGTTTGAGTTTGTGATAACAGGCATTGATTTGCAAAGAGGATTGTTCATGTACATAAGAGGACAGATGTAGCTGAGAACAACGCCTGTTTCCTTAAGTTTTGCTGCATAAGGTGTCTTTTCGAATTCTTCAATAACACCGGGGGCAGCTGTGAATACAGTGGGGATTGAAACCTTTTTGAGACCATTTTTCTTAAGTCCCTCAACAACGTTATCAGTCCACTCGATAAGCTGTGCATGTGAAAGATGGGGACAGCCTACGAAGCAAAGCTTAGGGGTTGCTTCCTTGTCTTTCCACATAACAGGATAGTTCGCCTGAACTCTTTCAAGTTCAGCATCGTCAATAACGTAAACCTGTGCATTTTCATCAATAAGGTTTTCACCCATTTCAATTGCTTCGGGAGTAAGGTTTTCGATGTGATAAAGACCAACAGCACCGTTTGAAGCTGTTGCAGCACCGAAGTCTTTAAGGTAAGCTTTTGTGTTACCGTCAAGTTCTGTGCCAATCCATTTGTCAAGACCTTTAACAAAAGGAACATCTTCCATAACCTTCATGCCGATTGCAGAACCGAGGATCTGTGCTTCAGGCTTCTTTGTTGTTTTAACTTCAACAATCCATGTTGCTTTTCTTCCTTCGTCTGTGAGCAGACCGAAGTAAGGAACTTTACCGATTATTGAACCGAAGAGCTCGATGATACCTGAGTTACGGTTACATCTTGCGCCGAGAACTGAGTTTGCGTAAACAACTGCTGATGACTCAGCCCATGAAAGAATTTCGCCCTTGTTGGGGATGTTGCCAACTTCGTCCATGTAGCAGGTACATGTGTAAGATTTGTCGTCAATAAGACCCATATCAGCAAGCTGTTTGTCATAGCTGTCCTGCATTGAATACATGAATTTGTTGAAAATAGTTTTCTGCAGGAAGTTTGCGGGGACGTTGGGGTCAAGGGGCTTGGGGTCAACAGAGAACTTCTGCTTTGAAAGTGCACCACCCTCAATAAGTTGGTCCATAAGGCTGTAAACGGGCTTCATAACTTTAAGACCGAAGCTTGTAACAAGGTGTCCTTTTTCGCTGTCAACGGGAACCATTTTTGTTGCTCCGAAAGCATCGCCGTAGAGCACAAGAGTTTTCATAACTTTTGCCATTGTTTCGCCCTGAGAGCCATTAAGTATAGCTTCTTCTTCAGGTGTCAATGTCATATTGAATTTCATAGCGTATCTCCCTTTCGCTTTAATATATTACATCTATATTACATCAAATTTATTCGTTTGTCAATTTTTTATCAAGATTTCTCCGCCAATGAAAAAGATATTGTTGTGCTATTCCGATTTCAGGGTAAGCACACTGAGGAAGACCGTTTTCGTACAGTTCTGACATAATGCGTTTCACCCACACGTCAACGGGAAAAGCATCAGCTTTTCTGCAACCGTAAAGAAGTGAACATTCTGCAACTTTAGGTCCTACTCCGCATATTTTCATCAGACTTTCTCTGCCGAAGGAAATATCATTTCTGAGGATTTCCTCAAAATCAATTTCCTTTGAGTATACTTTTTTTGCCGCATCAATAATGTATTTTGCTCTGAATCCCGCTCTGAGTGGAGATAAATCTTCCGGGGATAATGTGCTGAGTTTTTCAGGGGAGGGGAAAGTGAAAAATCCCTCTCCTAAATCTTCGCCGAAATTTTCACAGAGCCTGTCTATAATACCTTTGATTCTGGGAATGTTGTTGTTCTGAGAAATTATGAAAGAGCAAAGAGCTTCCCATGGTTCCTGATTGAGAACCCGTATGCCGTAATACATTTCTGATGATGTTTTCAGGTGTTCATCCTCTGAAAAACGTGAGAGTATTGTATCGTAGTCACGTTCCAGGTCAAAGTAACCTTTCCATATCTGCTCAAAGTCTTCTTGTGTGGTATCATAAAAAATCAGAGTGTTATCATCTTTTTGTTCAATTTTAATTTTTTTGCCGTAAACAACTGCTGACCATACATCTTTTTCTTTTTTCCATCTGAAGGACTGACCGCAGTCAAGAGTATAGTCAAGGTTTATGCAACCATCACATATTACCATGAGGTCATTGCCTTTTTTGCTGATTTCCATATTCATATCACCTTTTTTATTTTATCATAAAGTGTTTTTTCAGGCAATATCAATTATTGTTTTTTGTTTTTATTAAATTTATTGTTGAAAAAAGATATCTTATGTGCTACAATATTATGGGAAAGATCACAACTAAGAAGGAGGATTTCCAAATGAAAACATCAAAAAGAATTTTGAGTTCCATTTTGGCTCTCGTTATGCTGTTCTCAGTTTGCAGCACAGGCTTTTCAGTCAGTGCGGTTCAACCAAACGGAGTAGTACTTGACAAAGTCGTTCTGGAACCCATTGCACGTCCCGATGTAGACTTTTTCTGCACAACAGTGACAAGAGTTGCTAAGTCAGCAGATTCTGTTGAACCCGGTAATCAGATTGTCAAGGCAACACCCTCAGGTATTCCTGAACTTTCAGGTGCTTATGCTCAGCAGGCATATGCAGGTGAAACTCCTGAGGCAACAAAAGTTTATTTCCTGACAAATACTGCCGGTATAACTCCCGAAAACATTTCTATCAAATGTGACAACGAAACAGTTACTTTCTCTGAAATGAAAGTTGATACAGCAACAGGTGCTTATTGTTGCGAAATCACAAGCGGTACTGCAGAAGTAGGTTCTAAGATCACTTTCACAGCCGACTATACATGGATTGACGGTAACTCATATCAGGAAAAATGCGTTACATATGTTGAAAACATTTCAACAGGCGGTTCTTATGCTTATCTTGAGGTTGTTTATAAACCTTATATGGGTATGAGTTCATGGTACATTGGTTCTGCAAGTGCTTCAACACGTCTTCTCGGTAAAGGCGTTTACTATGAACAGCCAGCAGAGTTCACGGCTTCCACGGAGGATCCTTATTCTTCTTATGGTTCATATAACGTGGCAACAGGTACATATATTGACAACGTTGCAGGCGGATATAACACACATCTTTACACTGATGATAAAAATCATCAGGAAACTATGGCTCCCAGAGTAGAAGTGGCTTATGAAAACTTTATAGAGGGCACACCCGTTGCACATGTTTATATTGACTCTGCATCAACAAAAACTCTTGCAGACATTAACCTTAGACTTGATGGTAATGTAGCAAACCTTGCAGACAGAAACAACGACAACCGCTACACAGCTCTTGATTCTGTATGGGTTATGTCAGGTGCTCACACTTCATCTCCCGGAACTCTTACAAATGATGCAACAGCTCAGAGTATTCTCGGCTATAATGTTCCTGCAAAAAGTGATAAGGGTATTCTTGAAAAACTTTCAGACGGTAACGGCGACCAGGCTCGTCATACAGTAACAGGTGCTGTTTCACAGTTCGGAAAACTCTTTACTTACGGTCTTACAGGTAGTGTTTCAAACATTGCTGACGGTTCAAGCTATACAATTATAAACAAGTATTATTCTTACTTCAGACCCCAGAATGCTTATGTTACTGCATCACCTACAGTTCCTACAGCAATGGTATTCCACGTTGTTGACAAAGGTGCTCTTGCAGAGCTTCTTGATTATGTTATGAACAGTGAACCCGAAGGACCCACAACACGTGGAAAGACAAAGGGTGCTAACCCTCAGGGTTGGTTCTACAAATCTGGTTTCACACAGTTCCAGAATGCGTATACTGCAGCACTTGGCGTTTATAATAACCCCAAAGCAACACAGTCTGAAATCGATGCAGCAGCAAAATCTCTTCAGACAATGTACAATGGTCTCCAGCTCAAAAACGCTGACTACACACAGGTAGATGCACTTTTGACTGAAGCAAATACTATTATTGCAAATAAAGATTTATATAATCCTGACGATATTGCTCTTGTTGAAGAAGCTAAGGGAATGTATGTTAAAAATTACAACATTCTCTATCAGGGTGCAGTTGACACAATGGCTAAAAACCTGAAAACTGCTATTGATAACGCTTCTATCCGTGGTGCTGTTTATACAGAAGTAAATGCTCTTGTCAAAGAGTATGAAGCACTTCGTGCAACCGATTATTCAACAGATTCATGGCAGAAACTTGAAGATGCTGTGAATGCAGTTGATTACAAAAAGAGTGCTCTTGAACAAGAAGAAGTTGATGCAATGGCAAAGGCTATCAGAGACGCTATTGATAATCTTGTTCTTGTAACTGCAGATTTCCGCGAACTTAAAGCGAAGGTTGCAGAGGCGAAAGAAATTGATCTTTCAATCTATTCTAACCCCGAAGTTCTTGATGCACCTTTAAACGGTGCAGAAACAGCAATTGCAAGTCACGACCTTACTGCATGGAACGAGTCAAGACAGCCTGAGGTTGATGCTCTTACAACTGCTCTTGACAATGCAATCAAGTCTCTTCAGATGAAACCTGCAGATAAATCTGCTCTTAGAGAAGCAATTTATGCAGAGATTCCCGGCAAACTTGAATACTATGACCAGGATGTTCTTGCTGAGTATGAGGCACTTGTAGTTGAAGGTATTGAAATGTTCAACGATCCTTCTCTTACAATCAAGGACCAGACCACAGTTAATGTAAAGACAACTGAAATCACAACAAAATATGCTGAACTTATGTCAACTTACGATGAAAGTTGCAGACATACACCCGGTGAAGCTGTCAGAGAAAACGAAAAAGCTGCTACTTGTGTAAGATCAGGTTACTATGATTCAGTAACTTACTGTACTAAGTGTGGCGAAGAAATTTCGCGTACAATGGTAAGCGACCCCGCAAAAGGTCATACAGAGAGTGCTCCTGTTAAAGAAAGAGAAATAGCTCCTTCTTGTGAAGTTGACGGCAGATATGACACAGTAGTTTACTGTTCAGTATGTAACACTGTTATGTCACGTGTAACAACAACAGTTCCTGCAACAGGACATACAGAAGGTGAAGCATTTAAAACAAACGAAATAGCACCTACTTGTACAGCAAACGGTTCATATGATCTTGTATCAGAATGTACAGTATGCGGTGAAGAAGCATCACACGAAACAATTGTTGTTCCTGCAACAGGTCATACAAATGGCGAAGCAGTAGTTGAAAACAAAAAAGATGCAGACTGTGAAAACAAGGGTGGATATGACACAGTAGTTTACTGTACTGTATGTGCAACAGAAGTTTCACGCAAAACAACAGTTATTGATGCTCTCGGCCATACAGAAGGCGAAGCAGTTATCGAAAACAAAAAAGATGCTGATTGCGTAAACAAGGGTGGATATGATACAGTGGTTTGCTGTACAGTATGCGGCGAAGAACTTTCACGCGTAGCAACAGATGTTGAAGCTCTCGGTCATACAGAAGCTGAAGCAGTTGAAGAAAACAGAGTTGAAGCAACTTGCACAACAGCTGGTTCATACGATATGGTAGTTTACTGTACAGTATGCGACGATGAAGTTTCAAGAAAACCTTTCACAATTGATGCTCTCGGTCACACAGAAGCAGAAGCTATCGAAGAAGACAGAGTTGAAGCAACTTGTACAACAGCAGGTTCATACAATATGGTAGTTTACTGTACAGTATGTAACGAAAAAGTTTCAAGTCAGCCTTACACAAGCGATGCTCTTGGCCATACAGAAGGCGAAGTAGTAGAAGAAAACAGAGTTGAAGCAACATACGAAGCAGCAGGTTCATACGATTCAGTAGTTTACTGTACAGTATGTAATGAGGAACTTTCTCGCGAAACAGTTGAAATCCCCATGCTTGACGGCTACTTCAGAGAAGCAACAGATTCAACAACAGTTATCAATAAAGAACTCGGCTACATCTACGGTCTTGATATCGGTCTTTCAGATCTTGAAGGATATGTAGAATACTCAAAGAGTGTATCATACGAAACACCCGACGGAATCGGTACAGGTATGGTTCTTACAACATACCGTAGCGGAGAAGAATGGGAAACATATACAATTATTATCTTCGGTGACCTTAACGGTGACGGTGTTATCGATATCTACGATGCTTCAATCCTTGCAGCAATCGTAAACGGTGATATGGAACTTGAAGAAGATTCCCCCATCCTCTTTGCAGCAGACCTCAACGGCGACACAGCAGTTGATATCTACGACCTTGCAATCCTCAACGCAGTTGTAAACGGCGAAACAGAAATTGGCCAGGTTCCCCTTGTATAATAATTAGAAAAGCAAAAGAGTGAGGAAACTCACTCTTTTCTTTCTCATAAAAGTCAGTTCGGAACCATCCTGACTATAAATAAAACTACGGAGATGAAAATTAAATGATTAGCAAAAAACATCGCTTTCTCGTTGAAAGCTCACTTATTGCAGCAGCCTATGTTGCTCTGACTCTCGCAATTTACCCCTTGTCCTATGGTGCGGTACAGTTCAGGTTTTCTGAGGTGCTTACTATTTTGCCTGTTTTTACACCGGCAGCAATACCCGGCCTTACAATCGGTTGTTTTATTGCGAATATTACAGGGCCGTATTCCTGGATTGATGCAATTTTCGGAACGACTGCAACGTTCCTTGCATCCTTGTGCACATATTACGCACGTAATATAAGGTTTAAAAATATACCGTTTCTGTCTTTCTTCTTTCCTGTGATTTTCAATGCGGTAATCATAGGTCTGGAAATAAACCTTTTCTTTCTCCCTCAAGGAGAAACGTTTACGGTTACGGGATTTTTAATCAGTGCTTTGTGGGTAGGATTAGGAGAACTGGTTGTCTGCTATCTTCTGGGGACACCTGTTTATGTGGCGCTTTCAAAAACTAAAATTTTTCCTCAGGTGAGGTAGATTATGACTAAAAAAGAACTTGCACTCAAGTCGGTTGAGGCACTTAAAGAAAAATATCCTGAGGCGATATGTTCACTTGTCGCATCGACACCTTTTGAACTTCTTGTAGCAACGAGGCTTTCAGCACAGTGCACTGATGCCCGTGTGAATATTGTCACACCTCCCATGTTCGCAAAGTATAAAACAATCGAAGACTTTGCGAATGCAGATGTGTCCGATATTGAAGATTTTGTCAGACCTTGCGGATTTTTCAGGACAAAGGCTGCCGACATTGTGGGAATGGCTCAGATGATATTGTCAGATTTTGACGGAAAAGTCCCTGATAACATCGAAGACCTGACAAAACTTCCCGGAGTGGGCAGAAAAACAGCCAATCTTATCTGCGGAGATGTTTACGGTAAACCTGCAGTTGTTGCGGATACACACCTTATCAGGATTTCAAACCGAATCGGTCTTGTTGAAACAAAAGATCCGAAAAAGGTTGAGCTTGAACTGAAAAAAATATTGCCCCCTGACGAGAGCAATGATTTTTGTCACAGATGTGTACTGCATGGCAGAGATACCTGCACAGCACGAAAAGCGAAATGTGAAGAATGTAATTTAAACAGCTTCTGTAAAAAGAAGATTTAAACGAAACCCCGAAATAGTATTTCGGGGTTTATTTGTTTACTTCAGGATTTTCCGTTCTTCCTAATATATAGTCTATGCTTACATT
>JAZRQI010000062.1:0-9707 GCA_045649705.1 Acutalibacteraceae bacterium | reverse complement strand
AAGGTCATAAGATGAAAGTCCGCCTTTGATTGCAGCACAGGTACCAACATTCATAAATGCAGGTGTCTGCACAGTGCCGTGAACCGTGGTGAACTCCCCTCTTCTTGCATTACCGCATTTTTTTATAAGCTTATACATCTGTATTCTCCTTTATAAAATTGCCATTGCATCGCCAAGTGAGAAAAATCTGTATTTTTCATTGACTGCTTCTTCGTAGGCTTTCATAGTTTTTTCATATCCGTAAAATGCACTTACAAGCATAATGAGTGTGCTTTCAGGCAAGTGGAAATTAGTAATAAGTCCGTCAATACATTTGAACTCATAACCGGGGTAAATGAAGATATCTGTCCAGCCCTCATCTTCCCTGATTTCGCCACGGAAAGTTGCTACAGATTCAAGCGTTCTGCAACAGGTTGTGCCTACTGCTATAACTCTTTTTCCGTTTTTATGCGTTTCGTTTATTGCATCTGCCGTTTCTTTTGGCAGCCAATAATGTTCGCTGTGCATTTTATGGTCAAGGATGTTGTCTGCTTTTACAGGTCTGAATGTACCGAGACCTACATGGAGTGTTACAAAACAGACTTTTACACCTTTTTCTTTGATTTTTTCAAGAAGCTCAGGTGTAAAATGAAGACCTGCTGTTGGTGCTGCTGCAGAACCTAAATTTTCAGCATAAACTGTCTGATATCTGTCTTTATCTTCAAGTTTTTCGGTGATGTAATGAGGCAGAGGCATTTCACCGATCTGGTCAAGGATATTATAAAAATTACCGTCGTAGAAGAACTTCACAACACGGTTACCACCCTCAAGAATTTCAAGGACTTCGCACCTGAGAAGACCTTCACCGAACGTGAATTTTGTGCCGGGTTTTGCTCTTTTACCGGGACCTGCAATAACTTCCCACACATCAAGTTCTCTCTGGCTGAGAAGCAGGAATTCAACAACTGCTCCCGTTTCATCTTTCACACCGTAAAGTCTTGCAGGAAGTACCTTTGTATTGTTGAGAACAAGGCAGTCACCTTCTTCGAAACTGTCAAGAATATCGTAAAAATGACAGTGTCTGATTTCATCAGATTTTTTGTCAAGTTTCATCAATCTTGACGTCTCTCTGTTCTCAATGGGAGTCTGAGCAATGAGCTCTGTGGGTAAATTGTAAAAAAAGTCGCTTTTTTTCATAATAAATCCTCAATAAATCTAAGATATTTGTACATAAAAATATTTGACAACGATATCATATAATGGTATTATATTAGGGTATATGGTATTATTATATTAACACTTGTTGTGTGATTTTTCAATGCCAAATTGTAAAATCGGAGGTAAAGTTATGAAAAAATTTAATGTAGGCATTATCGGTGCCACAGGTATGGTAGGTCAGAGATTTGCAACTCTCCTTGAAAACCACCCCTGGTTTGATGTAAAAGTTCTTGCTGCAAGTCCCAGAACTGCAGGTAAAACTTATAAAGAAGCTGTCGGCGCTCGTTGGTGCATGGATAGACCCATCCCCGAGAAAATGGCTGACCTTGTTATTATGAACGCAACAGAAGATGTTGAAAAAATCGCATCACAGGTTGACTTCGTTTTCTGTGCAGTTGATATGAACAAAGATGAAATCAAAGCTCTTGAAGAAAAATACGCAAAGGCTGAATGTCCCGTTGTTTCAAACAACAGTGCTCACAGAGGTACTCCTGACGTTCCCATGCTTCTTCCCGAACTCAATGCTGACCACGCAAAAATTATTGAGTCTCAGAGAAAACGTCTCGGCACAAAACGCGGTTTCATCTCTGTTAAACCTAACTGTTCACTTCAGGGATATGTTCCCGCACTCTTCCCCCTTTCAAAGTTCGGTATCAAAGACGTTCTCGTTTGCACATATCAGGCAATTTCAGGTGCAGGTAAAACATTTGAAACATGGCCCGAAATGATTGACAACGTAATCCCCTTCATCGGTGGTGAAGAACAGAAGAGCGAACAGGAACCTCTCAAAATCTGGGGTAAAATCGAAGGCGACCACATCGAAAACGCAACTTCTCCCAACTTCACAGCACAGTGCATCCGTGTTCCCGTTTCTGACGGTCACATGGGCGCAGTTTTCGCAAGATTTGAAAACAAACCCTCAATCGAGGAAATCAAAGAAATTTGGAAAGAATACAAAGGCAGAGCACAGGAGCTTGAACTTCCCTCTGCTCCCAAGCAGTTCCTTAACTATTTTGAAGAAGACAATATGCCTCAGACTAAGCTTTGCCGTGACCTTGAAAACGGTATGGCAATTTCTATCGGCAGACTTCGTGAAGATACTCAGTATGACTACAAATTTGTATGCCTTTCACACAACACATTGAGAGGTGCCGCAGGCGGTGCAGTTCTTATGGCAGAACTTCTCTGTGCTGAAGGTTACATGGATTGATTTAAACTTATATAGTTTTTTAGGAGGCTTTTCCAATGAAAGAAACTTTATTTACCGGTGCCGGTGTAGCCATTGTCACTCCCTTTGACAAAAATATGGACGTTAACTACAGACGTCTCGGCGAGCTCATCGACCAGCAGATTGAAGAAGGCACCGATTCAATAGTTATCGCAGGTACAACAGGCGAAGCATCAGTGCTTTCAACATTTGAACACATTGATGTTGTTAAATACGCTGTTGACGTTGCAAACAAAAGAGTTCCCGTTATTGCAGGTGCAGGCAGTAACTCAACAAAATATGCTGTAAGACTTGCTAACGAATGCGAAAACGCAGGTGTTGACGGACTTCTTATGGTTACTCCCTACTACAACAAGACTTCTCAGAAAGGTCTTATTGAGCACTACAACTACATCGCAGAAAGAGTTAACACTCCCATCATTCTTTACAATGTTCCCTCAAGAACAGGTGTTAACATTCTCCCCGAAACTTATGCAATTCTTGCTGAAAATGAAAAAATCGTTGCTACAAAAGAAGCAAACGCTAACATTTCAGCACTTGCTAAGACAATGTCACTCTGCGGTGACAGCCTTGACATCTACTGCGGTAACGATGACGAGGTTGCAGCATTCACAGCAATGGGCGGTAAAGGTTCTATTTCAGTTCTTTCAAACATCTGTCCCAAAGTTGCTCACGACATTGCTCAGCTCGGTGTTGACGGCAAGACAAAAGAATCAGTTAAACTTCAGCTTGAATACACAGAACTCTGCAACGCTCTCTTCTCAGACGTTAACCCCATCCCCGTTAAGGAAGCAATGAATATGATGGGTATGAACGTTGGCGAATGCAGACTTCCCCTTGTTGGTATGTCAGAAGAAGGCAGAGCAAAGCTTCAGGCAGTTCTTCAGAAATACAACCTCATCTAAACTGAACTAAAGGAAGTTTAAAATAAAATGGTCAATATTTTATTAAGCGGCTGCAACGGAAAAATGGGCAAGACAATTACCGAATGTGCAAAGAATTTTGAAAACCTCGCAATTGTCTGCGGTACAGATGTAAACACAACTTCATCTGAATATCCCGTTTATTCCTCCCCTGCCGATACAAAAGAAAAGGTTGATGTTATCATTGACTTTTCACATCCCAGTGCATTGAACGGCATTCTTGATTTTGCTAAGAAGACAGGCACTCCTGCAGTTATCTGCACAACAGGTCTTGACGAAAGCCAGAAACAGGCAATTGTTGACGCTTCAAAGGAAGTTGCAATTTTCTTCAGTGCCAATATGTCTCTTGGTGTTAACCTTATTGCTGAACTTGCAAGAAAAGCAACAGCAGTTCTTGGCGGTCAGTTCGATATCGAAATCGTCGAAGCACATCACAATCAGAAAATCGACGCTCCCTCAGGCACTGCTTTAATGCTGGCAGACGAGATAAGCGAAGAATTTGAAAACGCTCCTAAATACGAATTTGACAGACATTCAAAACGCGCAAAGAGAACGAAGAACGAAATCGGTCTTCACGCAGTACGCGGCGGTACAATCGTCGGTGAACACGAAATCATCTTTGCAGGACAGGATGAAGTCATTAAAATCAGCCACAGTGCAATGTCTAAACAGATTTTTGCAAACGGTTCACTCAATGCTGCATTGTTTATGGCGGGTAAAGAACCGGGAATGTACTCAATGAAAGACATCGTGGCATCAATGTAAACATTTAAATTAACCGAAAGTGTAAAAACTTTCGGTTTTTTGTTTTCAAATGAACCTTTGATATAATTTTTTCAACTATATATGTGAAACCGGTTTAAGGAGGTGGTGCTATGACAGAATTTGAAAAACTGATAAAAGAAAATTTATTAGTTATTGAGAGATTTGTAAAGTTTAAAATATCAAACGATACTGATGCAGAAGACGTTCTGCAGGAAGTGTTTCTCAGTGCATTCAAAAACTTTGAACAATTGAAAAGTAAAGAAGCTTTCAAGCCCTGGATAATCGGCATCGCCCGAAACAAATGCAACGGATATTATCGTGAAAAATCCAAAAGCAGAGAAATCACTGTTGATGAGTTTGCCGAAAACCTTTTTAGCCATACACAGTTTGGCTTTGGTGAAAGTACTCTCACAGAGGAAATTTTTGATTCTTTAAGCGACAAGGACAGGGAAATTTTACATCTTACTTTCTTTGACAGTCTTTCGCAATCTGAAATTTCTGAAAAGCTGGGAATTCCCATAGGCACTGTAAAAAGCCGTTTGCATACTGCAAAGCAAAACTTCAAAGAGAAGTATCCTCACAGAAAGGTTGATGAAATCATGAAAAAGTTACCTGACATTTTACCCGAATATGTAATAAAGAAATCAAACAAAGCACCCTTTACGGTACGTTGTGAAGAACTCAAAGGTCTCAGTATTATCCCGAGAACAGGAGAAAAAACTGTTTGGGGAACGTACAATTATGATACCAAAAAATGTGAAGACTACACAGAAACAAAAGTCTGCGGTAAAGCAGAAATTCACGGCATTGAGGGTGTTGAAATCACGAGCATACAACATAATCTCACGAACAACACAGACCGCAGAACTGACTTTGTTGCACAACTGACAGACACTCATTGCCGATATCTTGCAGCAACACACTACGATAAAGATGTAAAAAAACAATTCACCTTTCTTGATGATATCTTTATGAAAAACTGGGCATTCGGCGAAAACAACTGCGGAAACGAGGTTCAATTAAAGCAAAAAAGTATTATCACAAGAAAAGAAAACGGAATCACAACAGAAGCAACGAAAGAAACCGACGATATTGTAGGCAGATATACTGTTGAAATATGCGATAAAACTTACGATACAATCTGCCTGATGAACATAGGTCACTTTGACAACTGCCTTGCAATTGAACAATATATCGACCAAAATGGCAGAACTGTTCTTTGGAGAAGATTCAACAAGAACGATTGGGCATTCAAAAGATATAATAAAACCTGGGAAGAAATGTTACCTGATAATGAAAAGCTGATAATCAACGATGAGGTTTTTGTGCATTGGTTTGATTGTATTACAGATTATATTTTATAAAAAAAATTTAAAAATTTAGAAAATTTTTTATTTTTATTTCAAAAAAATTTCAGACCAAAGCTCACAAACGGCTATGTTATTGGGTTTTTGCGATATGCAGGGGTCACATTGTGTGGACATTGTCGGACAATGTCCACCAGAGAAAGAGATAAAGAAAGAGTTATATTAAGAAAAAGAAAGCCGCTTTTCCGAGATTTTGAAAAGCGGTTTTTTTCAAAAAACAATTATTTTAAACGAAAAATCCCCTCAGTCATTTTCTTACGAAAACGACAGCTCCCCTTGTATTTTCAAGGGGAGCCGTTTATTATAAATGATTCTTATTTAAGTCTCTCTGTAAAGTCTGACATCATATCTGCAATTTTAATTTGCTGAGGGCAGACGGCTTCACAGGATTTACAACCTACACAGGCTGAGGGACGTTTATCTTCGGGTAATGAAGAAATATCAAGTGACACAAGGAAACTTGGTCCTCTGTAACAGATTTCGTTATACTGTGAAATAAATCTGGGAATATTCAGCTCCATAGGACAGTGGGTTGTGCAGTAGCTACACTCTGTACAGGGAAGTGAATTTCTTTCGATAATCTTTTTACCCAGCTTCAGAAGTGCTTCGGTTTCTTCTACATTAAGAGGTTTGTCCGTCTCAAAAATTGAAATATTTTCTTTCATCTGTTCAAAATTCGACATACCTGAAAGAATCATTTTTGCATTGTCAAACTGTTGAAGAAAACGGAATGACCACTCAATGATATTTGCATCGGGTCTGAGACTTTTAAGTTCCTTTGTGTCTTCCTCTGTCAGTTCTGCGAATTTACCGCCACGTAACGGTTCCATAACCCATACGGGAATGTCCCATTTCTTCAGCAGTTCCATTTTTGCCTTTGCATCCTGAAAATTCCAGTCAAACCAGTTAAGCTGAATCTGACAGAATTCCATATCCTTGCCGTAGGCTTCAAGAAAACGCTCTAAAACAGGCATTTCGCCGTGTGCAGAGAAACCTAAGTGTCTTATCCTGCCATTTTCTTTTTGACGTTTAAGGTAGTCAAAAATGCCATATTTCGGGTCAAGGTAAGCATCAATATTTACTTCGCACACGTTATGGAACATATAGAAATCAAAATATTCCATGCCCGTTTTTTCTATCTGCTTTTCAAAAACTTCCTCTACCTTATCCCAAACGGATGAATCATATCCGGGAAACTTTGTTGCAAGATAATAACTGTCACGGGGATATTCACGAAGAATATTCCCCATTACTGTTTCTGACCTGCCTGCGTGATATCCCCAGGCTGTGTCAAAGTAGTTTATGCCTTTTTCGAATGCATAAGCTACCATTTTCCTTGTTTCAACTTCCTCGATAAAGGGGTTACCGTAGCCGTCACCGGGAAGTCGCATACATCCCATACCGAGAGATGAAAGTTTTTTACCTTTAAATTCTTTATAAATCATACTCATAACATACTTATCTGTTCTTCTGCCTCACCTGCATCTTCTGCGCTGAGAAGCATACCGAGTGCGGGAAGATTCTTTGTCTTATATCTGTAAGGTTTAGCAAATTCGCCCTGCTTATAGTCCCTTACCTCATAAAGCTTCTGACCTTTTTTGAGAGTCATTACAGATACACCGATTGTGTCTTTTGTGGTTTTGGGAGTGATTACACCTGTGTGGATAAGAAGGTGTCTGCCTGCGGAAGAAATGAGAACAACTTCCTTATCTTCCTCAATATATTTCACACCTACAAGGGGTGATTTATCACTGTAAGCCTTGATAAGCTTTTTACGGTTTGTCTTTGTTTCGTAGGATTTCAGGTCAACCTTTGCAACCTTACCGTTCTCAAAGAAGAACATAACATAACCCTTGTAATCCTGAGTTGCTATCATGTGGATTGCGGTTTCTCCCTCTTCCATACCAAGACGTGAACCTACGAATTCACCAAGGTTACTTGCTTTTGTTTCATCAAAATCGTTAGCCTTTGCCTTATAAACCTGACACTTGTTTGTGAAGAAAAGAAGGTCTGTTTTATTGGAAGTTTCAACCATTTTGACAACTTCGTCGCCCTCTTTGAGTTTATGCTCACCTGAACTCTTCTGCCAGGAAATAGGCAGAATCTTTTTGAAATATCCCTCTTTTGTGAAGAACAGGATAACGGGATAATCGGGAATTTCTTCTTCTTTTTCGTCTTCATCTGATTCTTCAATATAGATGATTTCTGATTTTCTGTCCTGACCGTGTTTATTAGCCACGTCTTTGAGTTCAGCCACGATAAGCTTTTTGATTTTCTGTTTGCTTGAAAGAATATCTTCAAGAAGTGCAATGTTTTCTTCAAGGTTTTCAATATCCTTGATTCTCTTGATGATATACTCTTTGTTCAGATGACGGAGTTTGATTTCAGCCACGTATTCTGCCTGAATTTTATCAATACCGAAGCCTATCATCAAATTGGGAACAACTTCTGCTTCTTCCTCAGTGTTACGGATAATGTGAATCGCCTTGTCGATATCAAGAAGAATCTTTTCAAGACCTCTGAGAAGATGAAGTCTGTCTCTGCATTTCTGCAAATCAAATTCAAGACGGCGTCTTACACAGTCTGTTCTGAATTCAATCCACTCATTAAGAATCTGTCTGACACCGAGAACCTTGGGCATACCCTTGATAAGAACGTTGAAGTTACAGGAGAATGTATCTTCAAGAGGTGTTGACTTAAAGAGCTTTGACATCAGTTTTTCAACATCTGTACCGCCCTTGACATCGATTGTGATTTTAAGACCTTTCTTGTCTGTTTCATCACGGATGTCCTTGATTTCCTTGAATGAACCTTTTTTAACAAGTTCAATTATCTTTTCGATGATTGCTTCTGCAGTTGTGGTTGTGGGGATTTCAGTGATATCAATACACTTGTTGACTTTATCATAAGTGTATTTTGAACGGATTTTCACTGAGCCTCGACCTGTTTCAAAGATGCTGTGAAGTGCGTCTCTGTCATAAATCACCTGTGCACCGCCAACGAAATCGGGACATTTGAGAGTTTCAAACAAGTCTGCATCAGGATTTTTTATGAGTGCAATTGTTGTTTCACAGATTTCACGAAGATTGAATGAACAGATGTTACTTGCCATACCAACGGCGATACCTAAGTTGGCATTAGTAAGAATTGTAGGTACTGACACGGGGAACAAGAGAGGTTCCTGTGTTGTGTTATCGTAGTTAGGTACGAAGTCAACAGTGTTTTTGTCAATATCCTTGAAAAGCTCTGCTGCAAAGGATGAAAGCTTTGCCTCTGTATAACGTGATGCTGCATACTGCATATTCTTTGAATACGCTTTACCGAAGTTACCTTTTGAATCTACAAAAGGATGAAGAAGTGATTCATTACCCTTTGAAAGACGTACCATTGTTTCGTAAATCGGTCCGTCACCGTGAGGGTTGAGTTTCATTGTAGCACCGACGATGTTTGCTGATTTTGTTCTGTTACCTGTGAGCAAACCCATTTTATACATTGTATAAAGGAGTTTTCTGTGAGAGGGTTTCATACCGTCGATTTCGGGAATTGCACGGGAAACAATAACACTCATAGCATAGGGCATATAGTTTTCTTCAAGAGTTTCAGTGATTTTCTGTTCAACAACTATACCTGCACCTAAAATGTGTGCATTGGGGTTTGTGTCTTCCGTAGCACGTTCAACTTCTTTTTTCTTTCTTGCCATTACCTCTCACCTCCTTAGTTCAAGTCTGTAATATCGAGATATTTGTATCCGTCGTTTGCGATATGGTCTTTTCTGCCCTGAAGATTGTCACCGAGAAGAAGTTCAAATGTTTCTGCCATCTTTTCTGCATCGTCAGGCTCAACCTGAATGAGTCTTCTTGTTTTCGGGTTCATTGTTGTCAGCCACATCATATCAGGGTCGTTTTCACCAAGACCCTTTGAACGCTGGATTGTATATTTCTGATTGCCGATTTCTTCAAGTGCATCGGCTTTTTCCTTTTCTGTATATGCAAACCACACCTGGTCTTTTGACTGAATTTCATACAGGGGTGACTCTGCGATAAACACCTTACGTGCCTCGATAATTGAGGGCATAAGTCTGTAAATCATTGTGAGAATAAGTGTTCTTATCTGATATCCGTCAACGTCAGCATCGGTACAAATAATAACTTTGTTCCACATAAGGTTGTCCAGATTGAAGTTTGAAAGTTCCTTATGTTTCTTGGAATTGACTTCAACACCGCAACC
>JAZRQI010000061.1:0-15109 GCA_045649705.1 Acutalibacteraceae bacterium | reverse complement strand
TATGCCGTATCAATGTATCTGTCAAGAGTCATAATTGCTTCATCCGCATTCATACCTCTCAGGTCAACCTTTGTTTCCGCTTTTGCAGTACTTCTTGCTTCAAAGTTTGAACTGTTATTTCTCTTTACAGCAGGTTTCTTTGCCACCTGCTTTTCAACAAGCCTTAAATCTGATATATGAACACGTGTCTTGATGGCACCTGCCACAACACCCACTTCACCTTTTTTATCGGGAAGAGAAGTAACTTCAGCCTGTTTTGCAAGACTTGCAATTACAACTGTATCACCGATTTTAAGTTCTCTCGGCAGAACGTAATCTTCATCCTCTGCAAGGTTCATCACAGGGTCTGCAGCACTGTCCAGTGCTTCCATACCTTTTTTAACTGCAGAACGTGCACGACGTGCCAGGTCTGCAGCATCTTTTACTTTCTTCTGTTCTTTTTTCAGCTTATCAAGTTCAGCAAGCAAAGCATAAGATTCACGTCTTGCACCGTCAACAATTTTTACCGCTTCATTGCGGGCTTTCTCTATTTCTTTATCTCTGAGTGAAGAAATTTCCTCTTTCTGTCTGATTGCCTCTGCCTTCATTTTCTCTGCATCAGCAAGAATTCTTGATGCTTTTTCACGTTCATCTTCCATAGACTTTCTTGTCTGTTCCAGTTTGTCGTAAACGTCTTCAAAACGTGTGCTTTCAGTATCAACAAGTTCACGTGCACGTTCAACAACATCTGTGCCCATACCAAGTCTTTCAGAAATTGCAAAAGCATTTGACTTACCTGGTACACCGATAAGAAGCTTATATGTGGGACGGAGCGTAGCAACATCAAACTCACATGAACCGTTTTCTACTCTGGGAGTATCAACAGCGTAGGATTTAAGTTCTGCATAGTGTGTCGTCGCACCGATTTTTGCACCAAGCAGATGAAGTCTTTCAAGAATTGCAGTTGCAAGTGCCGCGCCCTCAATAGGGTCTGTACCTGCACCAAGTTCGTCAATAAGAACAAGGCTTTTTTCATCGGCAACTTTGAGAATTTCTATTATGTTAGTCATATGTGCACTGAAAGTTGAAAGTGACTGTTCAATGCTCTGCTCATCACCGATATCCGCGAGAACACTGTCAAAAACAGACACACGGCTTCCGTCAGAAACAGGAAGCATCAGTCCGCACATAGCCATAAGTGACATAAGACCGAGAGTTTTTATAGATACTGTTTTACCGCCTGTATTAGGACCTGTAATCACAAGTGTATCAAAGTCTTCGCCAAGTCTTATATTCACGGGAACAACCCTGTCTTTTGAAATAAGAGGGTGTCGTGCATTGTTCAGTTCAATAATTCCCTCGTCATTCAGAATCGGCACAGAAGCATTCATCCTGTAAGCAAGCTGAGCCTTTGCGAAAATAACGTTGAGTTCAACTGCACATTCGTAACTGTTCTTTATGGATTCGGCAAACTCACCGCACTGCGATGAAAGTTCTGCAAGAATCCTTTCAATTTCATCGCGTTCCTGAGCCTGTAAAACTTTAATTTCGTTGTTCGCCTCAACAACTGCCGCAGGTTCAATAAACACCGTAGCACCTGATGCAGATGTATCGTGAACAAGACCCGATATTTCGCCTCGGTACTCATTTTTAACGGGAACAACGAATCTTCCGTTACGCATAGTGATAATGTTTTCCTGAAGATACTTCTGATTTCCCGAGGAACGGATAAGTTTATCAAGTTTTTCTCTGATATTGGATTCCTGATGTCTTATTTTTCTTCTTATAGTCTGCAGAAGTGGTGAAGCATTATCGCTGATTTCTTCTTCTGAAATAATAGCGTTTGTAATTGCGTCTTCAAGGAATTTATTTGGACTGAGCGCATCAAAAAACACGTCAAGCACAGTTTCAACACCTGAGTTTGTACTTCTCCAGGTGACAATTGAACGGATAACGTGAAGCACCGATGCAATATCAAGCAATTCTTTCATATTAAGAACACTTCCCGCATCAGCACGGCTCAGCGCATTATTTACATTTTTAAGTCCCCCGAAAGCAGGACCGCCGAAACGCGCAAGAAGCATATGAGCATCCTTGGTCTGATTAAGAAGTGACTGCGCCATATCAAGTGACGTTTCGGGTTTCAACGTAAGGGCAGCTTCCCTTGCGTCGGGACAGGCAGTATGTTCTGCCAACATTTCAAGAACTTTCGGCAGTTCAAGGGCTTTTAAATCTCTCTGACGGGAATTCATATCCCTCTCACCTTACCTTTCTATAATACGTGATAAAAATCAAGTGTCTTAAATCTCCTCTGTAACACAGACAAAGTATATCTCTCTGTCAGGTCAGAAAGAGTATTCAGATTTGTTTCGTTAAGATTAAAATTAAAGATTTTCTGTCTGTCACTGAGAACAATGTACCTTACAGCAGAAATGACACTCACAGGAACTTTTATTCCGAATTTACCGCAGTTTTCGCAGAAAATGTTTCCGTTTGTTGTATCGAAAAACATAAACTCATCTTCATATTTTCCGCACTCATCACAAGCAATAATATTGGGCATATATCCGCTTAAAGATAATATGGAAAGTTCGAAAACCGATTTAATAATTTTCTCATCACGCTTATCGTTCATCAGCAACATAAGTGAATTGAGAATAAGTTTAAGATATTCCTCAGTGTTTTCTTTTTCAGGTGCAAGTGTTTCACACAGCTCTGCAAAATACTGAGCAAGTGCGATTTTTTTAACATCGTTTCTCAGGTTGAAAAATACTTCTTTGGGTTTCGCCGCTTCAATTATGTAAGACCCACGGCTTTCTTTTATGCCAAGGTCCGAAAAAGCGAAAAGCTGAGTTGCGGCACCTGTACGGGAACCGATTTTTTTCGCCCCGTAAACGTACGCTCTGATAAGACCATATTCACGAGTAAGAACCGTTACCATTCTGTTCTGTTCGCCCGTGCTTTTTTCTCTGATTATCAAGCCGTCCGTGTTCATCTTTCTCAGACTTTCCCTCTCTGTTTTTATTTGTACAGTAATTTAAATAATCATCAATTTTTCCGCTGAGTGCAAACTTATTCCAAAGCATGTCCTTGTTTTCCAAGCAAATCGCCTCCTGCAAATAAGTTTTGCAGAAAAAGGATAAATAACCCTGGGAAAATTTAAATATTATTCCTCTGTTTTTAAATCGACAAGAATGTGACAAGATGGCACTTTTCTCACTCGAAGGCGTACCGTGTGTACTCCGAGAGTTGAAAAGTGACATATTGTTGCGTTATTGCCGATTTTTATTCGTTATCCAAGCCAAAGTTGTGTATAAGACCTTCTCTGTTTCTCCAGTCTTCCTTAACTTTTACCCAACATTGAAGATTGATCCTGCAATCAAAGAATTTTTCCATATCTTCTCTGGCTCTTGTAGAAATAGTTTTGAGTGTTTCACCCTTTTTACCTATTACCATGCCCTTATGGCTGTCCTTTTCGCAATAGATAATCGCCTCAATGTCAAGCAGATCAGAATTTTCACGTTCTCTCATTTTTTCAACGCTGACAGCAATACCGTGAGGAACTTCCTTGTTCATTCTTCTGAGAATTTTTTCTCTGATAATTTCTGCCGCAATAACCCTTTCAGGCTGGTCGGTAAGAGTGTCGTCAGGGAAAAAGTGAATTGACTCAAAAGCAAGACCTTTGAGTTCATCAATAAGCTCTTTGATATTTGAACCGTTCTGAGCAGAAACAGGCACAATTGATGCGAAGTCATAAACCTTTGACATTTCAAGAATTCTTGCCATAAGCTCTGTTTTATCTGCAAGTGTATCAACCTTATTAATTGCAAGAATAACAGGCATCTTTTCTTTCTTGAATTTTTCTATGAGTTCAAGTTCTGCAGGGCGGAGTTCACCTTTGGGTTCGATTACGAAAAGACAGGCATCAACTCCCGAAATACTATCACTTACTGCCTTGACCATTTTTTCACCAAGCTTGTTGTGAGGTCTGTGAAAACCGGGTGTATCAGTGAAAACAAGCTGTGTTTCGTCCTGAGTAAGAACGCCCACAATCTTTGTTCTTGTAGTCTGAGGTTTGTTTGAAACAATGGCAATTTTCTGGCCAATCATTTTATTGAGTATAGAAGATTTTCCCACATTGGGACAACCTACAATTGCTATAAACGCTGTTTTAGTATTCATAATTTTTCTCCTAAAAAACAAGCCGTATTATCTACGGCTTGGTATTCCTTTTAATATGAAAGCAAAAGTCAGAACAAGGCTCAAAGCAAGAATCACAAGAAGATATATTCTTTCTCTGTAATATTCTGCCATTGCACTGAATGCATCAGGTTGGAAAAGAATCACAATTCCAACAATCACAGAAAATATTGCAGAAACAAGCACTGCACCTGCTGCCGCATCTTTTGAGATTTTCGCAAGAGGATTCTGCTTTTCTGTTGCAAGGTCAACTGCTTTTTCGATTGCAGTATTTACGATTTCAAGTGAAAACACAAGGGCATTGCAAAGCAGAATAACTGCCCATTCTGTCTTTGTCAGTTCAAAGAAATCGTAAACAAGCAGATAGGCATACATATACACACAAAGAGAAAAATGAGCTCTCATATTTCTCTCGTTTTTAAGGCACCATATTATACCCTTACCTGCATATACAAAACTTTTCAGCAAACCTTTCATTTATTCGTCACCCATATAGTAACTGCCGTTTCTCTTGAGTCCCAGCTGAGTAAGAACGGTTTCTTCCTTTTCTCTCATATGTACCGCTTCAATACCGCCGTTTTCGTGGTCATATCCAAGAAGGTGCAGCATTGAATGAACTGTAAGAAAGGCTACTTCACGTCTGAGAGAATGTCCGTAAGCATCTGCCTGCTCCATTGCTTTTTCAAGAGAAATAACAATATCACCAAGCATCTGTGCACCTGTGTCATTATTGATATCATAAACTCCGTCAATACCGAGAGGGAATGACAGCACATCTGTAGGTCTGTCAACATTTCTGTATTCGCGGTTAAGCTTATGGATTTCTTCGTTATCAACAAATCTTACACTGATTTCAGCAGGAGACAGCAGGTTTTCCATTGTAAGAACGGCAATGCAACACTGTCTTACAAGAAGATGAATCCCCGTAGGAATTTTATGCACCTTCTGGTCGTTGCTGATAATTACTTTTACTTTTCCTCTTTCTTTCATCTTCCGCACCCTTCCTTTTTAATTTCTCTGTTCGCTTTTTTCGTAAGCTTTTACGATATCCTGAACAAGTCTGTGTCTTACCACATCTTTCTCACTGAAACGAACAGTGTCAATATCTTTTATATTCTTTAAAATTTTAATAACCTCAACAAGTCCCGATTTTTTACCGTCAGGCAAGTCGACCTGTGTAACGTCACCTGTAATTACCATTTTTGAATTGAAGCCGAGACGTGTCAGGAACATTTTCATCTGTTCTCTTGTAGTATTCTGTGCCTCGTCAAGAATGATAAAACTGTCATCAAGTGTTCGTCCTCGCATATACGCCAGGGGAGCAACTTCAATGCTTCCTCTTTCCTGATATTTCTGAAAGCTTTCAGCACCCAGCATGTCAAAAAGAGCATCATAAAGAGGTCTGAGATAAGGGTCAACCTTCTGTTGCAGGTCACCGGGCAGAAAACCTAACTTTTCACCCGCTTCAACAGCAGGACGTGTAAGGATAATTCTGTTGACTTGTTTCTGTCTGAAAGCAGTCACAGCCATAGCAACTGCAAGGTAAGTTTTACCGGTACCTGCAGGTCCTACGCCAAAGACAATTGTATTATCTCTTATTGCCTGAGTATATCTTTTCTGTCCGAGAGTTTTCGGCTTTATAGGCTTACCTTTTGAAGAAATGCAGATGCAGTCAGAAGACATACTCTCCAGCTTGTCCTCATTGCCCTCACCTACAAGTGAAATCACATATCTGATGTTCTGTTCAGACAAAGTTTCACCTTTGTTGATGAGAGTGAGAAGCCCGTTAATAGCCTTTGAGGCCTTGGAAACATTCTCCGCTTCACCTGTAACCTTCAGTTCACTGCCTCTGCTGACAACCGCAACTGAAAATTCATTTTCAATCATTTTTATATTTTCATCAAAACTTCCGAACAGACTTACTGCCTGTTCCATTCTGTCAACGTTTATAATTTGTTCGTACAAAATGAGACCTCCGCTATTTTAATCATAGATTATTATAACACCTTAGTTTTTATCTGTCACTATTTTTTGTAAATATTTTCTAAAAATTTCTAACTTTTTTATTCATTGTGCATTATTTTAGGTGTCTTCCGTCTTCAAATCCATAACTTCGCTCTCTGCAATGTTCTCAACACACTGAAAAACCGACTCAATAGAGGCATAATTTTTGCGAAACTCTTTCTCTGAAGAGGTTTGCGTGATTACTATTTCATCATAGTTTTCATCAATTTCCCTGAAATATTTTTCCGCACACATAAGTTTTAATGCAACGGAAGAAATTTTTACTTTTTTATCCTCATAAGGTGCATAGCTTTCCTTTGTTATACCCACCGGCAGTTTTTCTCCTGAGGAAGAAAGAAATTTTTCACTCACAGAAAAATCAAAATTTCCTTTCGGATCCGCTACAAAATTCACAGGAAAGCTGAACGGAAAAAACGTAACAAAATTTCTGTTCCTGTCCCTTCCGTAGACTCTCATATCCTGAACAGACGACATCGTTACGGAAACATTGTTTTTAGTTTTTGCGATAACATTTGCCTCTGCTTTATAAAAACTGACACTTTCATCTTTATTTATAACTGCACCGCTGACAATGATATCACCTTTTTCCACCGCACTTCCAACTTCAACTACAGCAGTCCCCACAAAGTTTTCGATTCTCGTAACCTGTCCCGAATTTGATGCAACTATGTTGGACGGAACTTCATCATCCTCGGGAACAATATCTTTCTTCACCTGTTCTTTAATCTCGATTGTCACTTTACACCCGTTTATGTTTACCGCATCCCACATAAGACCGTCAACCTGAGTAAGCGCAGTTCTTGCAATTTCTTTAGGGTTCAGACTGTCTTTTCTCACTCCTGTTTTTACGCCTAAATCATAAAAGGAATTTATAATCTCTTCTGCGGGAATCTGCTCGTTACCTTTTACACTCACAACCCATATTCTGTCTGACAGAAAGGATGTTACAATTATCATAAATATGAAACCGAAAATTATACCTGTACGTTTTCTGTTTCTGTGAATAAAAAAAGGCATTCCGTGCTTTCCTGTTATACGCACCTTCATACCTGATTTTTTAGCAATCTTTCTTATTTTTCTGTAAGACTTTACAGAACAAGAACCACTTATGGTTTCCCTGAACATTTTCACATTTTTTATATCTGCTCCGTTTGCAGAACACAAATTTATAAACCTTTCGGGGAATCCTCCCTCTGCCCTGAAATCCACATAACCTTTTAGAAAGTTTAAAAAATTCTCCCAAAACATACCTTTACCTCATCCGAACTCAACTGTTAAAATATTGCCTGAAATTATCGCCTGAGAAGAGCCGTACTCTCTCATACACAAGTCGCTTCCGCAAAAAAGAACGGTATTCTTCCCCATGTTCAGTTTTATCCTCGAATCACTGTATTCTATTATTCCCGCACATTGGTTTACAATTGCCTCGTGATTACCGAAAAGTTCTATATGATTGTATCCGCTTACTATGGTTTTCGGTATCCCCAATTCTTCTGTAAGTTTTTCACCTAATCTTGATTTACCTGCCATATTCATCTCCCTTTCCTGATAAAAATTTATGTTTTAATCAGAACTTATATTCATATATTGTATAGGTGATAATTTTGAAAAAAATCGTATTAAAGAGAAAACTGAAAATTATCTGCACCTGTATTTTCTGTGTGATTCCGGCAACGCTCATTCTGAAATATTCCACACTTTCTGCTGACGGAATCAGAAAAGGTCTTGAAATCTGCGCAAAAACCATGATACCATCTCTTTTTCCTTTTCTCGTTATTTCGGCCTTTGCAACATCAAGCGGAGTCCTTGAAGTTATGGGCAGAAAAACAGAAAAAATCTGCAGAAAAATTTTAAAGCTTTCAGGAACTGCCGGCAGTGTTATTTTTTTCGGTTTGTGGGGAGGTTTCCCCGTAGGCTGTTCTATGGCACAAACGCTTTTATCCCAGAACAAAATCACACAAAATGAAGCAAAAAGAATTGTTCTTTCCTCTGTTAATGCAGGTCCTGCTTTTGTCATAGGTGCTGTGGGAACAATGTTTCTCTCTTCCTTTAAATCAGGAGTCATTATGTACGTTTCACTGTCACTTGCATCTCTCATAATCTCTTTCCTGTCCCGATTTATCCTTGAAGATACTGCAGAAAAACAAATAAACGGCTCACCTCCGCCTCCACTTTCAGAGGCTTTTGTGACATCCGTTTATTCCGCATCTCAATCTATGTTTTCAATCTGTGCCTGGCTTGTAGTTTTCTCCTGTTTTCTCACAATCGCCACAGGAAACATAACAAATGAAAACACATCTTCCTTTTTAAAAGCAGTGTGTGAAGTTTCTCTCGGTTGCAGTGAAACATCAAAATTGAGAAATCCTGTCATTCTCTCTGCAATCATCGGCTGGGGAGGACTTTGCGTTCACTGTCAGGTTTTACCAAGCGTGATAAAAACAGGATTGAAACTGAAATACTTTTTCTGTTCTAGACTTCTTCACTCAATGCTGGCATCCCTCATATGCTCATTATTCATAAAAATATTCCCCTGTGAGATTTCTGTTTTTTCTTCGGGCACAGATGCTGTAGCACAAACCTTTGCAGTCAGTGCACCTGCAGCAACAGGACTTCTTATTATGTGTGCAATTTTCATTTTAGACCTTGATACTAACAAAAAAATGTGTTAAAATAAATTCAAAGGAGTGAGTTCCAATGGATAAAAAGCAAACAACCATAACAAAAGAAGATTATTGTTGTGCTATCTGTGCCCACGGACAAAAAGCCGCAGACAGCGACCTTGTGCTTTGCCATAAAAAAGGTATTCTTCAACCTGATTACAAATGCAGGTCTTTTAAGTATGACCCCTTACGTCGTGAACCGAGAAAAGCACCTGAACTCCCTGAATACACTTTTGAAGATTTTCAACTCTGATAAAAAATCCACCGTAAAAAATACGGTGGATTTAATCTTTATGCAACCCAATCTTCAATACTGATTACATTTGCATAATTTTTGTTCTGTGATGTCTTCTGCATTCTTTTTGCTTTCACGTAGTCTTCTACGCTGACACCTGCTTTTCGTGCTTTGATTTTAAGCTTAAGATATCTGAAAAGGATTCTCTCAAACTCTGCAAGTTCTTTTTCGTAAAGGAAACCTACGAAAAGTGCTATTGAAAAAATTACTCCGAAAACGATTGTAAGTGTTAAACCAAGTGACATATTTATTACATCCTTTCTTTAAAGCATTTATATGCTGAACGTTTGTTCTTTATGTCACCATTATAACACAAATTTTCCATTTGTCAACACAAATGTTCGTTTTTGTTCGTAGTTGAGTACCAAAAAGCGGACTTAACTACGACTTTTTTCAAAAAATCCTAAAAATTTTCTTATTTTTTGTTATACAGTAGAAAAATTTTTTATAATATGGTATAATTTCACTATCAAAATTCAGGAGGCTGAAAAAATGAAAGTAATGGTTTACAAAACTGCTGAGGAAATCGCAGAAGCAGTCGGCAGAATTATTATCAAAAGGGTTGCTGATGAACCTTCATGCGCAATCGGCTTTGCAACAGGTGCATCCCCCGTACCCACATACGAATACATAGTAAGCGAATTCAACAAAGGTAACATTTCATTCAAGGATATGAAAACCTTCAACCTTGATGAATACTGCGACCTTCCCGTTGATGATAAAAACAGTTATCACACATTTATGAACGAAAACCTTTTCGATAAAATCGACGTTCAGAAAGAGAATATCAACTTCCTTGACGGTAACGCTGATGATTATGATGCAGAAAGCGCAAGATATGCTGAGGCTATCAAAGCAGCGGGCGGAATCAAGGTTCAGATTCTCGGTATCGGCACAAACGGTCACATCGGTTTCAATGAACCTGCTGATGAATTTACTGATGAAGCATTCAAAGTTACTCTTACTCAGAGCACAATCGACAGCAACCAGAAATATTTCGGCGAACAGGCAATGCCCAGATACGCTATGACAATGGGTATCGGCAGTATTATGCGTTCAGAAGAAATCGTTCTTATTGCAACAGGTGAAGCAAAAGCAAAAGCAATTGCAGCAGCAGTAAACGGTGAAGTTACACCTCAGTGCCCCGCTTCAATTCTCCAGAATCACGAAAACGTTACATTCTTCGTTGACGAAGCAGCAGCAAGTCTTCTTAAATAATTCAAACATTAAAACACGGTCTGTCCTTTTCAGGGCAGACCGTTATTTTTATTTATCTAAAACAATAGGCTCTTCGGATAACCTCTCAATATTCAATATAAGGTCAAGAAGAATATTATCTTCAATAGAAATCGTATTGCTGTACTCCTTATAGGTGTAGCTGTATTTTGTATCATCAATATTATATCCGTAAAAAATATCAAGCCTATCGTTATTGTAAGTACCGCTATACAAGAAAACCTCATCAGAATTTTCACAAACCAGTCCGTCTATAATACGAACTCTGTATCTGAAAATCGGATCTGCCTTAAAAACTCTCAACGATGCTTTGTCATCACTCTTTAAAAAGTAAACATAAAAAGCTCCTCGTTTCGCTTTTTTCACAATCTCCATTTCTTCTTCCGTTTCGCTGAAAGCTGCTGAATATTTTTCCGACTGTTTCATAATTGCAGCTGCATCGTCAATAGGAGCCGAACTACAATAGTGGTAAACAACACCTGATAATGCAATAATCATTGTAAGCAATACTATAATTCCCGAAATTAACAGAAGCCGTTTGCTTGTCTGCTTTTTCTCTTTAATTGCCTTTACAATTACTTCATTACTTGCCTCAGATAAACTTTCCGTGCTTATTTTTTCACCCTTTAAAATCTCGGTAACGGTAACGCCAAGATTTTCCGACAGTGGAATAAGCATCGACACATCAGGTGCACTTCTACCTGTCTCCCATTTTGAAACTGCCTTGTCTGTTACATTAAGCTTTTCTGCCAATTCTGCCTGGGTCAGTCCTTTTTCTTTCCTCAATTGAGAAATAAATCTGCCCGTAACAAACGTGTCCACAATAATACCTCCTTTGAATTTGACTTTTACTTTCATAAGAAAACCTCCTTTGTTTTTGTTTTCTGACAAAAGTATATATCAGCATTCAAGAAAAGTCACCCTACTGCCGGTAGAGTGACTGTTTTTTACTTTAGTAGAGTGACCTTTTACTTTATATGCCTCATATTATCCACGTCAAACCATTTCACTTCAAAACCTGCTCCGTGTGAGCAGAAAACAGAGGATGAGGAGTTTTCTAAATCTCTCTCTTTTTCATAACCTATTTTCTCAATAACTTCTTCTGCATTATGACAAGGTCTGTATCCGTTTTCTCTCATTGAAATAATGCCTTTGCCCGAAGTGTATGCCACAACTTCTTCAGGATAATTCATAAACTCGGAAACAGGACCTGTGCCTTTAATAATTGCCTCAGTTTCCGTCGTTTCAGGAGGACTGAATTCTCCGCACAACCGCTGAATGTCAGAGATTGCTCTGCCCATTGAAGACACCGGCACTCTGAGTGTAAAAGAATAATAAGGCTCAAGCAGAATGTTCTCCGCTTTTTCAAGACCTTGTCTTATGGCTCTGTAGGTTGCTTCTCTGAAATCACCGCCCTCTGTATGCTTCAGGTGAGAACGTCCTGCGGTGAGAACGATTTTCACATCTGTAAGAGGTGAGCCTGTTAAAATTCCTACGTGTTCTTTTTCTCCGATATGAGTAAGAATAAGATGCTGAAAATTAGAGTCAAGCACTTCAAGACTGCATTCATTTTCTATTGTTATTCCGCTGTTTCTTTCGGCAGGTTCAAGGCGCAGCTGTGTTTCCGCATAATGCCTGAGAGGTTCATAATGACCGTAACCCATTACGGGTGAAGAAACGGTTTCTTTATAAAGGATTCTGCAAGGACCGAAATCAATTTCCATCCCGAAACGGTCTTTCACAAGTGACTGGAGAATCTCGAGCTGTATTCTGCCCATAACTCGAATCTGAATCTGTTCTTCTCCTGAAATCTTTGTTATGTGAACGGAAAGTTCGGGAAGTTCCTGACCGATTATGCTCAGTTTCCGGTATGCTGTATGTACGTCTGTTCCGTCACAGATTATAACCTGAGCTGAAAGCAATGGATTCAGTTTCATCCGCAAATCCGAACTGATTCCCTCTGAATCAATCCTTTCTCCTGCCGATACTAAAGTCAGTCCCGACACAGCACAGACACTGCCTGACGTGACTTCCTTTACACTTTCATATTTTTCCCCTGAATATATTCTGACTGTGTCAATTTTCTCGTCACCCACAGACATTTTTACAGAAATCTTTCCGCCGGTAACCTTGACAAAGCTCAATCTGTTGCCCTGATTATCGTGAAGGATTTTATATACTCTTGCACTGAAAGTGTCAGGGTACTCCTTATAAAGACTGTATTTTTCAATTCCGTCAAGAAGTCTGTCAACTCCTGTGTCCTGTAAAGCAGAACCGAAGAAACAAGGGAAAACTTTTCTATCCGCAATACCTTTCGCAATCTGATTTGTAATAAAATCCTCGTCAGCATTTCCACAGAGAAAAGCCTCAAGCATATCCTCGTTTATCATAGAAATTTCTTCGTCAAACTCATCTTTTTCCTGTGTGAAATCAATACATTCATTTCCGAATCTTTTTCTGATATCTTCAAGCAATGTATTTTTCTCAAAACCGTCTCTGTCAGTTTTATTGACAAAAATGAAAACAGGAATACGGTAATCATCAAGCAGTTGCCATATAGTTTCCGTATGCCCCTGTATACCCGAAACACCGTCTATTACAAGCACAGCATAATCAAGAACAGCAAGTGTACGCTCCATTTCTGCCGAAAAATCTATGTGACCGGGAGTGTCAATGAGTGTGAATCTCTTTTCACCGAGAGTAAAGGGATTCTGTTTGGAAAAGATTGTAATTCCTCTGTTTCTTTCAAGCTGGTGAGAGTCAAAATGCGAATCTTTTTTGTCAACACGACCAAGCTGACGGATAACACCTGTTCTGTAAAGAACAGCTTCCGTCAGCGTTGTTTTACCCGCATCAACGTGGGCAAGTATTCCGATTACATTTTCCTGTGAGAGCATTGTACTACCTCTTAATGTTTTTATATATTATATCAAATTATCAATTTAATCGCAAGAGACTGTTGAATTAACAAGGTTTTTCTGTTATACTCTTTGAGGTGATTTTATGAGTACATTAAAAAACAATTTAATCGGTGACAAAAATTTTTACCGCCGTGTTATAGCAATTGTAGTTCCTCTGATTATCCAGAACACCATAACAAACGTTGTAAGTCTTCTTGACAACGTTATGGTAGGAAGCATTGGTACCTTGGAGATGTCTGCAGTTGCCATAGTCAATCAGCTTATTTTTGTTTTTAATCTGTGCATTTTCGGAGGACTTGCAGGCGCAGGTATTTTCTCCACCCAATATGCAGGAGCAAATGACAATGACGGTGTACGACACTGTTTCAGAATGAAAGTTTATATCGGTGCGCTGATGTTTGTTATTGCATCTGTTGTGTTCACTGTATTTTCAAACCCTCTCATTTCCTCATACCTTGCAGAAGACACAACCCCTGCAGATGCTGTTGCCACATTAGGATATGGTATGGATTATCTGAAAATTATGGTTGTCGGACTTCTGCCGTTCACCATTTCTCAGATTTACGCAAGTACCCTGCGTGAATTAGGCGAAACAAAGCTTCCTATGTTTGCAAGTATTGTAGCTATCGTTATCAATCTTGCCTTTAACTATGTGCTTATTTTCGGTAAATTCGGTTTCCCACGTCTCGGTGTTTCAGGTGCAGCAATTGCAACTGTAATGTCAAGATTTGTGGAAGCAATTATAATAGTAGTTGTAGTATTTGTTAAACGAAAAAACTTCCCGTTTATCAAAGGTGCTTTCAGAAGTTTCTATATTCCCGGCAAACTCTGCAAAAATATTTTCACAAAAGGTTCACCCCTGCTTATAAATGAGTTTCTCTGGTCAGCAGGTATGGCAGTGCTTTTGCAGTGCTATTCTGTCAGAGGTCTCGACGTTGTAGCAGCAGTAAACATTTCAAACACAATCAACAACCTGTTCAATGTAATTTTCCTTTCAATGGGTGTTGCATTGGGTGTTGTGGTAGGTCAATGTTTAGGTGCTGACGATGTGGAAGAAGCAAAAGTGTCTGTATGGCGACTCATAGCTCTTTCAATTGTGATATGCCTTGTTATGGGCGGTATTATGGCACTTCTTGCACCCTATATCCCCAACATTTACAACACGGAAACTCACGTAAAAGAAATGGCAACAAAGTTCCTCTATGTTGTTGCAGGACTTATGCCTGTTTTCTCCTTCTCCCATTGCTGTTATTTCACTCTGCGTTCAGGAGGCAGAACAATTCTCACCTTTGTTTTTGACAGTGCTTTCACCTGGGGAATTGTAGTACCGTTTGCATACTGCCTTGCTACTTTCACAGAACTGCCTATTGTACCCTTATTTTTGCTCGTTCAATCTCTGGAATTCATAAAATGTATTGTAGGTTATATACTTGTGAAAAAAGGTCTCTGGATAAGAAACATTGTAAGTGATAAATAAAAAAGTTCCACCGTAGTTCCTGAGAATTACGGTGGATTTTTTTTATTTGATATAAAGAGTATCGTTTTCTTCTTTCAGGTTGAACATAACAGGTCTTTCAAGGGGATTTTCATTTGGTGAATGAAGAATAAGCTTCAACTCATTCTCCTTTGTTCTGAAAATCATTCCGTGACCGCCGTTCTTCTCAAACAGAAGTCTGTCATCGTGAATCCAGTTTCCGTCTATGTGACCGTTGTCTGAATAAATCATTGCCTGACAGTATTCATTGTTATAAAAACTCGACCAGATAAGCATAAGCTTTCCGCTTTCTGTTCTG
>JAZRQI010000060.1:0-6732 GCA_045649705.1 Acutalibacteraceae bacterium | reverse complement strand
TCATCATTTCGAAGAAAGGCATGTAATCAATCCGAAGGAAAAACACCTGCGGTGATGACATACGCCTACGGCGATTTCATACCAATCCTTCGGATTGGATAAAAAGAAAAAGCAAGTCTTTTGACTTGCTTTTTCTTTTTGACCTTACTACCCAATTCTGAACCATAGAAAATTACAACTTTTCAGCTTCAAATCTTAAAAGATAAAACTGTTTTAACCATTCAGGTTGTTCTTCTAAAGTATCTTTCAGCTTTTCAAGCGTACGCTTGCCCACACGTCGGTCAAGTATTGCGAACATTCTTACAATAGGGTTATCGGATTGAATACTAATCTTTATATCCTGATTGCGATATTCAGCAAGGGCATCACAAAAATCTTCACAGATATGAACATCACGTAATTCAACAGAATTATCATCTACATAATGCCTCATAATACCCCAAGTTATATCTGAATCATCAATTCTTTTATTTAACATATCTGCATACAATGTATCCCAAGCAAATTGCTTCTTATAAACATCATCAACGCAGATTTCAAAAATCCGACAACTATCCATACCGGGATATGTAGTACACCAATATCTTACTCTGCCTTTTAAACTATCAGCAAGCATTTCTTTTTCAAGATACTTACGCATACCACTCCACGAACCTTCATAACCCATAAAATATCAGCCTTCCACAAATCCATATTTATAGAGATAATTATATCACACATAAACCGAAATTACAATTAGGTGAAAGTCAATCCGTTTACCCGAAGGGTGACAATTAAGGAGGAGCCTTGTATATCATCAATTCCGTCATCTTACTTAAAAATAGGTCTTATGTAAGAAAATATTTAATTATAGTAAATTCCCCAGTTCAAATCCGAGAGGTCTTAAAAAATGGCGATTTTGGTTCAGTGGAATAACGCCCAAAAAATTGGTCATAAAAAAGCTGAAAACCCTTGATATATCAAGGGTTTTCAGCTTTGGTTCACTTTTGGGTGAACATCATGGAGGCGCCACCCAGATTTGAACTGGGGAATAAAGGTTTTGCAGACCTCTGCCTTACCACTTGGCTATGGCGCCTTATACTCTATTCTATTGTAAAAGTCGCTAAAATATGAATTACTTTAGCGACTTTCTTGTGGAGCGGATGACGGGGCTCGAACCCGCTACCTCCACCTTGGCAAGGTGGCGCTCTACCAGATGAGCTACATCCGCAACTTTTAATGGTGCCTCCGGTCGGAATCGAACCAACGACACGAGGATTTTCAGTCCTCTGCTCTACCAACTGAGCTACAGAGGCAATTATTTGGCGACCCGGAACGGGCTCGAACCGTCGACCTCTAGCGTGACAGGCTAGCGTTCTAACCAACTGAACTACCGGGCCAAATAATGGTGGGAACAATAGGGCTCGAACCTATGACCCTCTGCTTGTAAGGCAGATGCTCTCCCAGCTGAGCTATGCTCCCACGTTTATTGCACTCTGCGTTGCTCTGTTTTTTAAGAGCGTTTGCATTTGCAACGTTGATAAGTATACACTATATGCAACCATTTGTCAATACTTTTTTTAAAATTTTTTGAAAAATTTTTTATTTTTTTCAAAATCCTTGATTCTATTGGGTTTTCAGGCTAAAAAACTTTCAAATTTATCTTGATTTTCTGAGAATTTTCTTAATTTCTTCAGAAGTGAACACATATTTTTTGTCGCAGAAATTACAAGCAATTTCTGTTTTTTCATCTTCTGCCATTTCAAGAAGTGCTTCTTCACCTGTTGAGATAAGTGCTTTTTCAACTCTCTCTTTTGAACAGGTACATCTGTATTCCACTTCTGACTCATCAAGAACGTCAAGTTGGAACTCAGGAAGAACTTTTCTGCAGATTTCTTCAGGACTCATCCCTTTTGTGAGCATTGTTGTGACAGGCTCAATATCTTTGATACATCTTTCAACTTTTTCTATTGTATCTTCCATTGCAGTGGGAAGAAGCTGAATGATAAATCCGCCTGCAGTAATAATTTCTTTTGTTTCACTGCTGACAAGTACCCCTAGTGCACAGACAGTAGGTGTCTGCTCACTTGATGCAAAATAACTTGTAATATCCTCTGCGATTTCACCTGTTACAATAGGTGTCTGACCGATATAAGGCTCTTTCATACCCAAATCCTTAATAACTGTCACAAAACCGTCAGTACCGATTGCTCCCGATACATCAAGCTTACCTTTTGCATTAAGAGGCAGTTCAACGCCTGCATCACCAATATAACCTCTTACATTGCCCTCACTGTCAGAAACGGCTATAACACTGCCTACAGGGCCTCCTCCGTTCATTCTGAGAGTAATGCTTGAATCTTTACCCTTTAAAACAGCACCCATCATTGATGCAGCTGTAAGGAGTCTGCCCAGAGCAGCAGAAGCCACCTTTGATGTAGAGTGGATTTCGTGTGCCCTTGCAACCATATCTGTGGAATTGACAGCCATTACTGTCAGGTCGCCTTCCTGTGAAATACATCTTACTATTTTACCCATTATTTTTTCCTCGCAACATAAACTATTCTTTCAGTATCTTCTCTCGGTTCGTTTTCCGTAAATTCCTCGAAGAAACTCACAAGTTCAAATCCGCTGATTTTAAGCCATTCTTTCACTTTTTCCGGAGAATAGGCTCTTTCATCAAACTCCTCAGAAAAACGCTCATACAGACCATCTTCCTCAATGAAGAAGTCAAGATACACGTGAGTTATCATATCTTCTTTATCAAACTCATTCTGCCACACGCAGTAAACATCATCAAGGTCATACACAAAAGTATTATCCCCCAGAACCTCTCTGTGTTTATACTCCGTATTCAGGTCAAAAATGAAAATTCCGTCTTTTTCCATAAAAAGAGAAATTTTCTTAAAAGCCTCAATAACCGTATTTTCATCGGTGATGTGGTTGAGACTATCAAGGGTACATACTGCGCCCTGAACCGTGCCGAAAAGATCAAGTTCTTCTGCACTCTGGCAGAGGTAAAGAATGTCGAGATTTCCTTCAGCTTTCTTTGCCTGTGCCTCAGAAAGCATATCTTCCGACATATCAACGCCAATCATCTCATACCCGAGTTTTGATAACTCAGCAGTAAGAGTTCCTGTTCCGCAAGCCACATCAAGCACGGAAAAAATATTTTTCCCGTAACTTTCAAAAAGCCGCTTAATATAAGCGGCGTATGATTTATAATCTACATTTTCAGTTAAACGGTCATAACATCGTGCAAAACTGCCGTAACTCATTTTTCTTCATTCTCCCTGAGTCTGTCGAAAATAACTTCGTAGCCGTCGTTGCCGTATTTAAGAGAACGGTTTACACGGCTGATTGTTGCCGTACTTGCCTTTGTCTTTTTCACGATATCACTGTAAACTTCTTTGTCACTGAGCATTTTTGCTACAACAAGTCTTTGTGAAATAGACTGCAACTCCGTAACTGTACATAAGTCACAGAAAAAATTAAAACATTCTTCTTCTGTTTCCAACGCAAGAATTGAGCGGATAAGGAAATCTATGTTTTCATCTTTGAAATTTTCTTTCAAAATAATCTACTCCTTGTTGTATAATAAATCTGCTTTTTAACATTTTAACATATTAAACTGCAAAAGTAAACAGTTTTTCAGAAGATTTATTTTCCTCTTCCCACGTCTTATGAATATCATCATAATCTATTCCCGTAGGGAAAATAAAGTTGATTGCTTTGGGCACTATTTCAAAGGTACGCTCTTTTACAAATTCGCATTCACCGTCAACATTGACAGCAGAAAATTTCTTGCTTCTGACAGTCATTTTTTTACCTCTCTTAAACACAACTCTGTCCCAGTCAAGGTGTTTACCTTCCTTGTAATCCCCCATAACTTTAAGGAATTTTATGACAGGCATATCTTTTTTTACAATAACGAAATCAAGGAGTCCGTCATCGCAGACAGCAAGTGGTGTACCCTTGTAGCCACCGCCGTAATAACGGGCATTACCGCAAAGTGAAAAGAGAAGGTCGTAAGTTTTAAACTCACCGTCATCAATAGAAATTTCAAAAACATTGCTTGATTTTGTAAGAATGCAGAAAACAAGTGAAGCCGTATATGCCATTTCGCCTGACATAAAGGGAAGCTTCTTGAATGCCACCTGTTTTGCACAGACCTCTGCATCAAGACCCATTGAGCACTGGCTGACAGCATATTTTTCTCCGCACTTGATAAGGTCGATTTTTCTGCTTTCTCCCTCAAGCTGAGAAAGCACATCGAGGAAGTCTTTTTTCTTGCCGAAACTTCTGACAAAATCGTTGCCTGAGCCTAAAGGGAATGTGCCCACTTTAAGGTTATCAAAGCCTACTGCTCCGTTGATAACCTCAAACAGTGTACCGTCACCGCCACAACCGAAAACAGAAAATTCTTCCCCGCTTTCACCCAGCTGACGCGTGTATTTTCTGGCATCTCCCACGCTTGAAGTCTCATAAATTTCGTAGTCAACTCCCTTGGCTCTGCAAATCTTGTCGATTTCAGGAATAAATTCCCCTGCCTTTTTCTTACCTGCAACGGGATTGACAATAAAAACGTATTTCACTTTTCTCCACCTCGAAAAAAAATAAAAATCATTTAAAATACATATACAGGTTACACTTTATCATGCCGTTATAAAGTTTTCTGCGCTTATCGGCCTTTCTGCCGAAATCATATTCAAAGTCTTCTGACGGACTGATAATATAATAAGCCCATCCTCTGCGAGATACAAACTTTTCACCCATAATTCTGTAAATGCGACTTGCTTCCTCTGAATCAAGAAGTCTTTCACCGTAAGGAGGATTTACAATCACAGTTCCTCTTTCTGTTTCAGGTGCAAAGTCTTTTATATCACGCTTTTCGAAAATTATTTTATCACTGACACCTGCTCTGTGAGCGTTGATTTTCGCAATTTCAAGTGTCTTTTCATCAATATCAGAGCCGTAAGCCACAAAGGTCGAATCCATATTCACAAGGCTTTTCGCTCTTTCTCTCTCCTCTGCCCATACAGAAGAATCTATCTGTTCCCATCTTTCAGCAGAGAAGTGTCTGTTCACACCGGGAGCAATATTGTGAGCCATCATTGCACCCTCAATGAGAATTGTGCCTGAACCGCACATAGGGTCATAGAGTGTGTGGAAATTCTTCACCCTTGCAAGGTAGTTGAAGGATGCTGCAAGAGTTTCCTTGATAGGTGCTCCGTTTGCTTCAAGACGATAGCCTCTCTTGTGAAGACCTGCACCTGAGGTATCAAGAAGAAGACTTACCTTGTCTTTCATAATAGAAAACTGAATCTGATGTACAGGTCCTGTTTCCTCAAACCATTCGATTCTGTATTTTGATTTCAGTCTTTCAACAACTGCCTTTTTGATGATTGACTGACAGTCACTGACAGAAAAAAGAGTTGAGTTTATTGAATAGCCTTTAACAGGGAAAGCATCCGTGGGAGAAACCCAGTTTTCCCAGGGTAAAGCTTTCGTTCCCTGAAAAAGCTCTTCAAAGCTTCTTGCTTCAAATGAGCCTACGAGAATCTGTATTCTCTCAGCAAATCTCAGGCAGATGTTTGCTCGTGCAAGAATGTGTTCGTCACCCGAAAACAGAACTCTTCCGTTTTCACAGATAACATTTTCCGCTTCTATCGTTTTAAGTTCATCTGCAATAGGCTTTTCAAGGCCAAGCAGACAAGGTACTACAAAATTCATTTTCATCAGATTATCTCCGTAACGTGTCTTGTAACGTGGCAACCTACATTGACTGCCACAGGAAGTCCTGCAATGTGGGTAGGTGCAGTTTCGATGTTGACTGCAAGGGCAGTAGTTTTTCCGCCGAACCCCTGAGGACCTATATCTGTTAAGTTTACTTTATCCAAAATTTCCTTTTCCATTTCCGCATAAAACTCATCACTGTTTCTCACGGAAACATCACGGCAAAGTGCTTTTTTCGCATTGAGGGCAACCGTCTCGAAATCTCCGCCGATTCCCACTCCTAAAACTATGGGAGGACAAGGATTGCCACCTGCTTCAATAACTGAATTCACCACAAAATTCACGATATCTTCACGTGTTGCCGAGGGTGTCATCATTCTGAGTCTGCTCATATTTTCACTACCGAAGCCTTTTGGTGCAACGGTAATTTTCACCTGTTCTCCGTCAACAATTTTTGTGTGGATAACAGCAGGTGTGTTGTCACCTGTATTGACTCTTTCTTTGAAAGGGTCAGCTACTATTGACTTGCGGAGAAGTCCGTCGGTATAGCCTTTTGCTACGCCCTCATTTATTGCCTTTTCAAAGCTGCCGCCTGTAAAGTGGACATCCTGACCCACTTCAACGAAAACCACTGCCATTCCCGTATCCTGACAGATAGGTATATCAAGCTCTTTTGCACAAGAAAGATTTTCATTTATATCGGACATTATGGATATGGGAAGTTCCTCTGTTTCCGTTTTTACTGCTTCTGCAATCTTCCCTGCAAGTGCACAGGGTAATATTTTATTTGCCCTAACACACATTTCTGCGATTTTTTCCGTAACTACGGATACATCAATTTCTCTCACAGAGTCCCCTCCTTTTATAAAATTATATTTTCAACGGTACATTTTCACCGAGAATTCTTCTTGCAATACGGCTGAAGGATTTCTGTGAAGATGCCTTGAAATTAAAGCCTGTTTTCTGCATAGATGAAAAACCGATTTTTGCATCATAAGGAATAACACCGATAAGTTG
>JAZRQI010000059.1:0-6991 GCA_045649705.1 Acutalibacteraceae bacterium | reverse complement strand
TAGTATTTTTCAAGGCTTGCTTTCGCCTGCTGGTATTTTGATTCGTCAATTGCACCGTAATGCCAGTGGTAATCGTCTGCCATAAAGTCGATACCTTCACCTTTGATTGTATTAGCGATAATCATAACGGGTTTGTCTGCTTCGTTAAGAGCAAAGTCAATAGCGTCACAAAGTTCGCTGAAATTGTGGCCGTCAACTTCTTTTACAATGAAACCGAATGCACGCCATTTATCTGCAAAGGGTTCAAGGTTCATCACATCTTCTGTACGTCCGTCAATCATACATTTGTTACGGTCAACGAAAGAAATTACGTTTGTTGCATTGAAGTGTGCAATTGCCATTGCTGCTTCCCAGTTTGAACCTTCGTCACATTCACCGTCACCGAGAATGCAGTATGTTTTGTAATCTTTGCCGAGAACTCTTGCTGCAAGAGCAGTGCCAAGAGCGATTGAAAGACCATGACCAAGTGAACCTGTTGAAGCATCAACACCTACAACCTTATTTGCATCAAGATGGATACCCATTTTTGAATTTGAAAGGTTGAATGTTTTGAGCTGTTCGGGGTCATTGAAGCCTTTGTCAACAAGAACAGGTGCAAAAGCAATTCCTGAATGACCTTTACTGAGAATGAAACGGTCTCTGTCTTCCCAATTGGGGTCTTCGACTTTAATGTTGAGATATTTGTGATAAAGAACTGTCATCATATCCATAACGCTCATACCGCCGCCGATATGACCGCTGCCTGCCCAGTATGTTGTATCAAGGCAGAGGTTACGCAGTTCGTGGGCTTTCTTTTCGAGAGCCAACCATTCTGATTTTGATAATGGCATTTTGTTTTCCTCCCTGCTTAAAATTTATTAAAATGCTTCGGGGTGCATTTTCTTTGTAATTTTAAATGCTTCATCTGCAACTTCGATAGTATGCTTGATGTCTTCATCTGAAACTGCCGCATTCATAAAGTGGTTGTGGTGGCTTGAAATGAAGATTCCGCGCTTAACCATTTCAGCAACCCAATCCTGATGAATCATCATACTGTCGTCGTTTGCAATTCTCAGATAGAAGAGTGAGGGTTCACCTGAAACAACAAGATTGAAGCCGTTGTTGTCAGCCGCACTTTTAAGTCCGTCAAGGAGTTTGACTGATTTTTCTCTGAGAAGCTTAGGTGCATCGATTTCTTTGAGTTTATTTATATTTCTGATAGCTGCTGCAAAGGGAACAGCACTCATCCAGTAAGAGCCTGTGTATGAAAGACCGCTTACTGCATCCTTGAGCCATTCTTTACCGCAGATTGCAGAAACGTTCCAGCCGTTTGCAAGTGCTTTACAGAAGCAGATAAGGTCTGCTTCAAAGCCGTAGTAGTGGTCAGAGCCTGCAAGGTCAAGTCTCCAGCCTGCACGAACGTCGTCTACGATAAGAACGATACCTTCTCTTGTACAGATTTCTCTGACTTTCTGCCAGTATCCGTCAGCGGGAAGCTCGTTATCCTTATAGTTACCGTGCATATAAGGTGTTGAAATAAATGCTGCGATTTCGCCTTTGTTTTCTGCAATGATTTTTTCAAGTGCAGGAATATCGTTCCAATCAACATAGAGGTTATTTGCAACATCCTCGGGAATAACACCGGGATAGTCGATTTTCTGTGTCCATGCTGAAACGCCGTGATAGAATCCGTTTACAAAAATAATCTTTTTACGGTGTGTTGCATTTCTTGCAGTGAGAACTGCACAAGATGTGGCATCATTACCGTTCTTTGCAAAGAATGCCCAGTCTGCACAGTTGACTGTGTCAACAAGGAGTTCTGCAAGTTCAACCATTTTGTATGAGGGTGAAGTTGTGCAGTTACCAAGCTTTGCCTGTTCAAAAGCAGCAGCATCAACATCAGGGTCATTATAACCTAAAATGTTGGGACCGTAAGCACACATATAGTCGATGAATTTGTTTCCGTCAACGTCCCAGAAGTATGCACCCTCTGCTCTCTCTGAGAAGAAAGGCCATGCACTTACGGGAATAAAGTTACCCTCAGCAGGGCCCAGATGTCCGTAAACGCCTGAGGGAATTACTTTTGTTGCCCTTTTGAAAAGTTCGTTACTTTTTGTATAATCGTTAATTTTAAAAGCCATTGTAATTTCCCCCTTATGCAAGATAGAGTGCTACTCTGTCGAGGATTCTGTTGATATTGTCAATCATATTTATCATACCGCGCATTGTAATTTCACCCTCGCCTACCTTGGCAATAGCATTAACCTTGCCGTCAAAGAGGTCGTGAGCAAGTTTCATTGAACCGAATTCCATAACTGCACGGTATTTTTCGGGATTTTTCTTAGTTGTTGTAAGAACGTGGTTCTTAACTTCAATTCCCGCAGCAGGGCCGCCTGCAATAGACATTTTAACAACACCGTCAGGGATATGTTTAGCACTGAACGCACCGATTTCATCGTTGTTACCAATCTGTGAGATAGCAACAGAGATTGTATAGAAAAGGAGATTCGTGCTGATTTCAAAGAACTTTTCGTCTTTCAGGTCTTCTTCTGTAGGACGCATATACTTTGAAAGCATATCTGTAAGAGGTGTGAACTGTTTGAGCAAAAATGAAATTTTAGTAAATCCTTTTGAGGGAATGGGTGTTACCGTTCCGTCAATAAGACCGTTGAATTTCTCACATGATGAGAAGGGCAACTTAACGTTGCAACCTGCTGTACCTTCTTTAATTGTACATCTTCCGTCTTTGAATGTAAGTGTGGCAGAGGGACCACCCTTAACTTCAAAACCGATTGACACGGGCTTAGATGTTTTAACAAGGTTTCTTGCTTCTTCGCTGAGTTCACAAAGATTTTCAAGAGAACCTAAAACCGCAAACATATTTATGTAAGCCAATGTTCTTGAGTCTGTCAAAATAATTCCTCCTTTGTGCGAAAGTCACACTTACACACATATTATCCATTATATTTTATCAAAACCTCACAGAAAAGTCAAACGTAATATTGCATAAATAAAAATCCTTAATTTAGTTATTGTGTCTTGACAGATAATGTAGAATTATTGTAAAATATTAAAAATAATTAAAGTGTAAATCCCCCGATTTTCATTAAGAAAGGTCAGATAAATATGAGCCTTAACAACCCGATATCAGATACCGGTCGTTACACTCAGTACATAATAGAAAAAATTACTGAGGTGTCAAAGAAATGCGGTCCCAGAGCCGCAGGAAGTGACGCTGACAAAAAGGCAAGAAAATATTTTGTCAGAGATGCAGAAGAAGTCTGCGACGAAGCAACTGTTGAAGAGTTCAGATGCTCTGATAAAGCATTTATGTCCTGGGTAAGCGTAGGTGCAGTACTTATGATTACTGCAATTGCACTTTTCGTTTTCGGTATGCCTGTTATTTCACTTCTGCTCACCCTTATCACTGTTTTCTTTATAGTAAGTGAGTTTTTCTTTTACAAGCAGACACTTGACGTATTTTTCAAGAAAAAAGATACTGCAAACGTAATAGGACGAGTCAAATCTGCAGGTGAAACAAAAAGAAGAATTATTCTCTGCGGTCACACAGACTCAGCCTTTGAGTGGACTTACACATATTACGGCGGAAGACCTGCCGTTGCAACTGTTATTGTTTCTGCTGTTGTTACAGTGGTTGCGGCAATTTCAGGTTCAATTACCGCTATTACAACCAACGGTTTGTTCAGTCCCTCTCTTATTTTCCAAAACACAAATACGGCAGTAACTGTTTTCGGAATCATCCTGCTTGCTCTTATCCCTTTTATGATTGCGGCACTTTTCTTCTGTAATTTCAAAAGACCTGTAGTAGGTGCTATCGATAACCTTACAGGATGTTACACATCTCTTGCAATTGCAAAATATCTTAAAGATAACAACATCCGCCTTGAAAACACAGAAATCGTAATCACCCTTGTAAATGGTGAAGAATGCGGACTCAGAGGTTCAAAGGATTTTGCAAAAAGACACAAAGAAGAACTGACAGATAAAAACATACAGACAATTGCCGTTGCAATTGACACTATTCACGATTTAGATTTTATGAAAATTATCCTGGGTGATATGAACGGCACAGTCAAAAATGACAAACGTGTTGCAGACCTTATCAAAACAGGTGCACACAATGCAGGTTTTGACAATGTTGATGTAGGTCCGATAGACTTAGGTTCAACTGATGCTGCAGCATTCACACAGGAAGGTGTTCCTGCTGCAAGTTTCATAGCTATGGACCCCACTCCTGCAAGATATTATCATACACGTCTTGACACAGAAGAAATTCTTGACGAAGAAGCACTTGATGCAGGTTTCAGAATCGCACTTGAAACTGTACTTCTCTTTGACGAAAAAGGCATATAAAAAAATCAACTCCCATATCGCATTGATATGGGAGTATTTTTATGCCTTGTTCTGCAGTTTTACAGTATATCCGTCAAAAGAATATACATAAAATCTGCTTTCATTTTTTCTTACAGGGAAGTCAGTTGACATTATCTGAGAAGAACAGGCATCTGATTTTTCATATCGTTTTTCATCTGCTTTCGGGAAAGAATCTGCTCTTGTTCTGACTATCAGATTGCATCTTTCTATACTTTCAGCCTCGTGTGAAAGTGCCATGCCGGGTTCGTTGTCTATAATAAAAGAAGCATACGTTTTATTTCTGTCGGCAAACCTGAGCATAGGAAACATAACCTGACTTTTAATACTTTCATCCTGCTTGATATAATCAGAAGTCACCGTAGTATCGTGAAGAAGAAAGAGAACCTTTCCCATTGTCTTTTCAAGACTCAGCCAGCCGTCATTTTCACGCATATCTCTGAAACTTTCATAGTCACCCATCATATCCTTCGGGGTCAACAGGGAATCACCCATTTTCTCACGGATAATCTCTTCGACAACACCAACGTACTCCATAGTGAAATTCTTCATATTATTTACCGGAATTACGCCTTTCTTAGGTTCAATAATAACCGTAACAGGCAAATGACCCGGATTGTGGTCTGACCACAATTTTATTTCTTCCACTGCTTTTTCAAAATCATAGCAGCTTGTTGTATTATCAAGAAGCGGGTTGTGAGTCACTATGAAACTGACATCACCGTCTTTGTCAACTGTTTCTATATCAATTTCCAGACCTCTTATACCAAGGTCAAGTTGTTCGGTAAAGCTATCCATTGTAAACTCAGCCATCTCTTCACTAAGAACACCGAATGTAAGGTCACTCAATGTGTGATACAGTTTTTTAAACTCCTCTGTCGCAGCAATCTGATAACTGTTGTGAGTTGCGAGAAACTGTACTTCGTTATATTTCACACCGTTTTCAATTGCCTCATCAATATCAAATGCGGCAATCTTACTCTCATCACAGGGTGTGTAATCTGTGTAATACTCATTTCTGAGGAAATCCATTCTTTCATCCTGATATTCAATATTCTTCTGTACCTGTTCACTTCCCGCAGTAATTGCTGCAGACAAATGTCCTATAACAAGAAAAAGTGCAGCTACCATTCTGATAATTCTCATAAATTATACCCTCTTTCTTTTTCAAATAATAACACCACAACATAAATATGTCAACAAAAAATCTTCCCTGTTTTACCGACAGAGAAGATTTTTGTTTATTTATTTAATTTCTTCAATTTCAAAGAATACAACATTACCCGCTTCAAGAAGAACATCCAGAGAAATGTTACCCTCTGTTGATTTTACTTCATATTCTGTGGGAGTAAGAACTGCGCATTCTTTGTATTTTTCGCGAAGTTCATTGTAATAGATGTCTCTTGCTTCAGGGTTGGCAAGAGTTGTGGGATTGTCAAGCATAGGGTCATCAGGAGACCAAGCGAAACAATCGTCAGTTATGTTGTAAGTTTTTCTGTCTTCCTGCCACTCATCAAAATAGTTACAATCGTCATTTACAAGGTACTGCGTAACTTTGTACTTTTTGCCGTCAACTGACGGAATGTCCAGCGTCACATCTGCAATTCCCTTATATTTCAGGTTGTTCTTGAAGTTATAAACCATTGCACGGAAAGCACCTGTTTCAGGGTCAACTGCAACAAGATTTCCGATTTCAACACCCAATGAAGTTTTCACTGCCATTGTATCGGCTGAAAGAATTTTACAACCCTCAAACTTTGCAATATTCTTTGCTACGTGGTAACTGATTATGGGATATCCGTCAAGATTTCCGTTTGTGAGGAAATTCCATGAAGAGAAATAGTCAGCACCAGAGCGGATTGTCTGCGCAAAAAGTCTTGCATCGTAAGCAGCCTGCCAGGTATATCCTGTAGTTCTGTTGAGAAGCTGACTGTCATCTTTACCACTTACAGTACCGCTGAGAATTCTGCCCTCGTCAATTCCGTAAATCAGGTTTTCAAGGCCGTATTTTTCAGCCTTTTCTTTAAGATAGCCAATTGTTTCCGGCAGAGTATAACCTGATGTAAACTCACCGGGTTCTGCATCATAGAAGGAGGCTGAGAGGAAACAGATTCTGCTTCCTTTTTTACCGTTAGCATAGTTAGTACCTTCTGCTACGTGACGGATGAAAATTTCTTCATCCCACATACCTTCCGTTACTGTCATACTGTGAGCACCGACAAAAACATCTTCACCGATAACATCAATAAGAGCCTGAACAGTGTAATCGTAAAGTTTACAGTAAGCAACTGCACTGTCTTCAGGGTCTTCATTTTTCGCCATAAACCAAGCCTGATTTTCGTACTCGGTCATAACACCGAAACGCCAGGACTTCACTTCTTCAAGACCGAATTCACTTACCAACGCCTCAGCAATTGCTTTTATGTATCCGTAATAAGCCACAAAGTCGTCAGGAGGATAAGGGTTCATTCCGAATCCACCCATAATGTAGTCTGATGTGAATTTGAGCGGCACACCACCCAATTTCAGATGTGGTTTTGCTCCGAGATTTAAAATACCACGACAGTTTTCGATGAGTGCATCAAACTTATAGTCTGTTAAAGTTGATGTGTCATATGGG
>JAZRQI010000058.1:0-10146 GCA_045649705.1 Acutalibacteraceae bacterium | reverse complement strand
AGAAGTGATGACTCAAATTCTCAGGCAAAAAGATTGTTCGATGCTCTGAGAGAGCTTGACGAAACAGGAGCAGAAATTGCATTTGCTCACTGTCCGTCAGATGAGGGAGTAGGTCTTGCAGTTTACAACAGACTTTTACGCTCTGCAGGATTTGAAGTGATTGAGTTATAATAAAAGAAAGGGGGAGTACTATGTTGATTTTAGGTCTGACAGGTAAAACGGGTGCAGGAAAAAGTATGTTCTGCACTCATCTTAAAAACAGAGGCTGTTACATAATTGATGCTGATAAGGTTGCAAGAGAAATTCTTGAAATCGGCTCTCCCGTAATTGAAAAAATAAAAATAACTTTCGGTGAAGATGTTGTAAAATATAACGGAGAAGTTGACAGAAAACTTCTGGCATCAAGAGCCTTTTCTTCACGTGAAGAAACAGAAAAATTAAATGCAATAACTCACCCTGTTATAAGAGAAAAAATTCTTGAAGAAATCGACATCGCAAAAATAGAAGAGTATGAAGTCTGTGTCATAGATGCAGCGGCACTTCTTGAAAGTGAAATAAAAAATGATTGCGATTATATTGCAGTTATTTTTGCACCGGCAGATGTAAGACTCAAAAGAATTATTGAAAGAGATAATATGTCAGTGACTGATGCAAAGAGAAGAATTGATGTTCAGAAAGCAGATGAATTTTATCTTGCGAATGCGGACATAATTATTATTAACGATGGTGTTACTGATTTTGAAAGTGAAATAAATAAACTTTATAACTTTATTGAAACGAAGAAAGGAACATAAATTATGAGTGCGAAAGACTTACAGGAAAAACTTTTTATGAAACAGAAAAATGCTTGTCTTAAAATGGAAGAAAGTGAAATAAAAAAAGCGGATGAATTCTGCGAAGAATACAAAGCTTATCTTAATGCAGGAAAGACAGAACGCGAAGCATGTCACCTTGCAATTGAAATTGCGGAGAAGAACGGTTTTGTACCCTTTGATAAAAAGGCGACTTACAAAGCGGGTGACAGAGTTTATTACAACAACAGAGACAAGGCTCTTATACTTTGTGTGTTTGGCAAGAGAAGTGTTGAAGACGGCGTTAAAATTGCTGCAGCACACATTGACTCACCCAGAATCGACCTGAAACCTAATCCTCTTTATGAAGACAGCGAAATGGCTTTCTTCAAAACGCACTATTATGGCGGTATTAAAAAATATCAGTGGACAGCAATTCCTCTGGCTCTGCATGGCGTTATTGTTCTTAAGGACGGAACAAAAGTGACTGTTAATGTTGGTGAAGATGATGCTGACCCGAAGTTTGTAATTTCTGATTTGCTTCCGCACCTTGCACGTGAGCAGATGAAACGTACACTCAATGAGGGTATTATGGGTGAAGAGCTGAATATTCTTGTTGGTTCACGTCCTTTCAGAGATGATGAGGGAAGTGAGCTTGTAAAACTTAATATAATGAATATCCTTAATGAAAAATACGGAATCGTTGAAGAAGATTTCCTTTCAGCAGAGCTTGAATGTGTTCCTGCAATGAAAGTTTGTGACATCGGTTTTGACAGAAGTCTTATCGGCGGTTACGGTCACGACGACCGTGTGTGTGCTTATCCCTCACTTATGGCAGCGGTAAATTGTAAGGAACCTGAATTTACTTGTCTTACAGTTCTTACTGATAAAGAGGAAACAGGTTCAGACGGCAACACAGGTCTTAAATCATTCTATCTTCCTTATTTCATTGCTGACCTCGCACGTCAGGCAGGTGTTGAGGCACACGATGTTCTTTCAAAGTCAGAGTGTCTTTCAGCAGACGTCAACGCAGCTTACGACCCCACATTCCCTCAGCCTTTTGAGAAGATGAACACATCTTTTGCAAACAGAGGTATCGTGGTAACTAAATATACAGGTTCAGGCGGTAAAGGTGGCACATCAGATGCAAGTGCAGAGTTTGTTGGAAAAGTGCGTAGAACATTTGATAATGCAGGCGTTATCTGGCAGATGGGTGAACTCGGTAAAGTAGATGCAGGCGGCGGCGGAACAGTCGCAAAATACGTTGCAAACCTTGACATCGATGTTATCGACGTGGGTGTACCGGTTCTTTCAATGCACGCACCCTTTGAAGTTGTTTCAAAAATAGATGTCTATATGGCATATAAAGCATTTTCAGCATTTTTTGATTTGAAAGATTAAAAGATTAACAGTAAGGGCGGATATTATCCGTCCTTATTTTTTTTGTCCAACTTTAGTGTTAAAGTTAGGTTCGTGGATTTATTGATTTTATACAAATTTTCAATAATTTTTATCAAACTACTTGATTAAAATTTTGTTTTGCTATATAATGACTATGAGATTATATCTATAAGTGGATTAGTGTACCCTTTTTTAGGATAAAACTGGTTCCCTGATGAATCTGTAATAACTTTTCAAGATTTATTTTTAGGCGAAAATCAATCGAAAGGCGGAGTATGTATGAAAAAGAAATTATTATCGCTCTTGCTTGTAATTGCAATTATGATAACGTCTGTTTCCATCGGATTCGGTGCTATCAGTGCATTTGCAGCTCCTGCAGGTAAAGGTGTTGAAGCAATCAATGCTTTTGAACTTACAGGTGCCACAGTAACGGGTGCAACAAGTTTCAACACCTCAATTACAATTAAGAGTAAGGTTAACGGTTACAAGATTAAGGTTAATTCTGTTACCGCTACAATCAGATATAGCCAGGATGAGGCAAACGGTCTCTCAACCGTGAATGTTGATTCAAGTGTTAACGGAGCTGTTTGTGACACAAGCGGTACAAGTTTTAGTGTTTCTGGTTCAATCGGCGCTAATCTTGCTGGCCTTATCCGTTATGAGTGTAACTATGACCTTTTGGATTCAAACAACAATGTAGTTTATGCAGGCATGACCGGTTACGGTTATGGTTTCGTTTCTGCAAACAATGACCAGGCAGGAAAGGTTTTTGGTACAAGATATAATGCACCAGGTGAAATGAGAGACGGTAATAGATTCTATGAACTTGATACTCTTTATCCTGTTTATGTACAGGTACCTACACTTACTTATTACTTTAGATTAAGAACCCAAAGTGGTTCGATTAAGGATGGTGTAACAAGAGGTGTCGAAGTTATTTCTGGTAATGCACCGAACACGTTGAAAACTATCGGTACGATGAGTTGGCCCAAAACAGGTTGGACAGAAAGAATAACTGACAGTGCTGTTTGGCTTTCTATGACAGAGCCCACATCAGGTTATTATAATTTTACAATCAGTTTTAACTCTTGGAATGATTCCTGGAGCGATCAGTCCAATATTACTGAAACCTCAACTATGTATTACAGAAGAGACACGGATAAAAACAATGCAGAAACTAAATATAAACAGTATCTTGCTGAAGGCCTTGAAAAAAGTTATTATACAACTGACTCGTGGAACTATTATCTCCTGATTCTTGAATTGACAGCTGTTACGGCTATGGCAATTCCAGGCGACAACTTTACTTTTGACAGAGCTTGTAGATATGCAGAATTAGCTGCAGCAGGCGATATGCTTGCAGCTGCCAAGGCTGCTCTTGTAGAAGTTGATGCAGATTACACAGGTGTTGATAATGCGTATAAGACTGATTTTGCAACAGAGAAGAATAAAACAGTCAATGTTACAACATACACTGCTAACAGCACTTCTTACGGAAACACAACAGCAAAACTTTATGACGCAGCTTCAATTAAGGCAGTTGATAACTACTACGCATCGATTGACAGAACTCTTAAAAAGTGTGACCAGAAAACGGTTGACGGATATAAAACAACAATTGAAAATATGACTAAAAGTCTTGCATACGCTGATGCAGTTTATACATACCTGGATGTCGCAATAAATGAATACGCAACAATTGATAGCAGTATTTACACACCGGGTTCATGGGGTTCTTACCAGACCGCAGTGGAAAATGCAAGAGCAATTTCTAGAACTCTTAAAACAAATTCACAGTCAGGTATTAACAATGCTCTCGTTGCGATATTCAATGCAAAACGGGCTCTTGTTAAACGTCCTGCAAACTTTACAGAACTCAATCTTCAGATCAGCCGTGCGGATGAAATATGGGCAGAATATAATGCTGGAAAAATGATTACGGTTCCAAAAGCTGATTTTGAGCGTGTTTGGGATGGTTTCGAAGATTCTGATGGTATGCATTATGGTTTCGAGTATTATTATTGTGATGTTGCTACAGCCGATAAAAATGGCGATAACGAATATGACATCTATGGTACTAAAATTGACGAGCAGGAAAAGATTGATGAGCTTGCATATAACCTTAAAGAAGCTGTTGATGCACTTGCAAGGTTCCGTCTACTTGATACAACAGAGTTAGAAAAAGCTCTTCAGTTCTGGCCGGAATACGAAAAGCAATATTATGAGGAAGACTCATATGATACTTGGTCTGCACTTTGGGATGAAGGTACTCTGTTCAGTGAAAAAGCAGCAGCAACCTACCAAGGTGATGATAGAAAAACTTATGAAAACTATGAAGAAATGGTAAGACTTACAGACGTTATTATTAATGCTTTTGAAAGTCTTGAGAAAGTTAAAGCAGATTTCACAGCGCTTAATGAAGCTGTTGCAAGAATTCCATCAGATGAAGAGCTTGCACTTTACGTTGATGAATATGTTCAGGCTATCAAAGACATAGTTGCAACAATTGACTATGGTGCAACATTTGATGAGCAGACTAAGGTTGATGAAATTACAGACAACCTTAATGATGCTATTGATGAACTTAAATATGAACATTACAAATCAGCTGATTATTCAGATGTAGAAAAGGCAATTGCGGAAGCAAGAGCAATTAGTCCGAGTGTTGTTACAAACTACAGCATCGTAGAAGATGCAATAAATGCAGTTGACAGAACAAAGAAGATTGTTGAACAGGCTGATGTTGATGCTATGGCAGCGGCAATCCGTGAGGCAATCAAAAATCTTGATTATGTTCTTGCTGATTATACAGATGTAGATAAAGCAATTGAAGAAGCAAAGGCAGTTGAAAACAAAGACTGGTATGCAAACTATTATAAGGTTGAAGAAGCAATAGAAGCAGTTGACAGGACTAAGAATCACTTGCAGCAGGCTGAGGTTGACGCAATGGCAGCAGCAATCCGCGAAGCGATCAAAAACCTGAAACTTGCTGAGGCTGATTACTCAGGTGTCAGAGATGCAATTGCCCTTTACAACGCTCAGGCACCTCTTACAGACTTCTATTCAGATACGGTTGATGCAGTTGACAAAGCAGTCGGAAATGTCCAATACGGTTTAATGGCAGATGAACAGTACAGGGTAGATGCTTGGGAAGCAGAAATCAGAGAAGCTATTGAAAATATGAAACTTCTTCCTGCTGATTATTCAAGACTTAATGCTGCTAAAGCTTATGCAGAAAGCTTTAATCCTGCAGAATACAGTAACTACCAGATAGTTACGGATGCAATTGCTGCAGTTGACTGGACACTTAACTGTCGTCAGAATGAAGAGATGAATGCCCAGATTGCTGCCATCAATGATGCAGTAGCACAGTTGAAACTTCTTCCTGCTGACTACACTAAGGTGGATGAAGCAATTGATGCAGCAAGATATGCTTATAAAAACGGAGCATATCCTTACACTCAGGAATCAATTGATGCAGTTGAAGATGTAATTGCAAGTATCAACCGAGATTATGATATCAAACATCAGGCAGACGTTGATGCATATATCGTGAAGATTCAGATTGCTGTTGCACAGCTCACTTATGTAAGAGCTGATTACGATGCTCTTGACGAAGTAAAAGCTAAGTACGATAATTTACAGAGAGACCTTTATGCATCTCTCTCAGCAGTTGATGCCTATGTTGCAAAGATTGACTGGAATAAGACAATAGACAAACAGTCTGAAGTTGATACTTATGCTGAAGAACTCGATGCAATGCTTGAAAATCTTGAATACGCTCCTGCTGATTACACAGCAGTTGATAATGCAATAACAATTTATAATTCTATAAACAAAGAGTATTATGAAGATTATGATATTGCTGAAGTTGAAATAATAATCAACAGGGTTGAACGTGGCCTTAAAAAGAATGAGCAGGATAGAGTTAACCAAATGGCAGAGGACATCAATGCTGCTGTTGCTGAACTCAGAACCAAGATGAAGAAAGCAGATCTTGATGCATTGTTAAATGCAGTTGACCAGGCAAATGCGAAGATTGATGAAATGGATGCAACAGATTACGATATTGACATTGACACACTTCTTTCGCTGGATACATTGCTCCGTCGTGCAAATGACTACAATGCAGAGACCACAATTGATAACCAGAAAGATGTAGACACTCTTACTGCCGATATCATTGAAGCAACTGAAAACCTTGAGTTCGTTTTCACAATTATTCTTGATGGTACAGGTCTTGTAATCGATAAAGATAATGGATATATTTATGGCTTTGAAGAAGGAACAACTTGTGCAAAGGCTAAGGACCTTATCAAATTTGTCGGCGCAGCTGAGATTGTGATTATTGAATCAGACAATGGTTTCGGTACAGGTGCAATGATCCAGTTCATCAGCACAAAAGACGGTTCAGTTATAGAAACATACACAGTTCTTGTGTTCGGTGATGCAAACGGTGATGCTGTTATTGATATGTTTGACGTTGCTTACATTGTAGAACTTGTAAATGAAGGTGACAAGCCTGTGGATATGCTTCTCAGAGTTCTTGATATAACTATGGATGAATATCTTGATATTACAGATGTTACAATCATGATTGGTCTTGCTAATATGGATGCAACATTGATGCAGGATGGTTCTATGAGAACGTATTAAGTTTTAAATTTTATAAGGCGGGGAATAATAATTCCCTGCCTTATTTTTTATATTTAGTATCTTAAATAAATAGAAAAAGGTATGGACTTTTTTGCTTTTTTGTAGTACAATACACAGACAATAATGTTTTGAAAAGAGATGCATTATGAATATTGTAATTGCAGGTTGCGGTAAAATCGGAACAGCTGTTCTCGGTGCACTTGTTGCCGAGGGACACGATGTTACCATAATTGACAATAATCCTACAGTCGTTTCAGAAATCACAAATATCTATGATGTTATTGGTCTTTGTGGCAATGGCGCAGACAGTGATATTCTGACAGAAGCAGGAATTGAAAATGCTGAGTTGTTTGCAGCTTTTACAGGTTCTGATGAACTTAATATGCTCAGTTGCTTTATTGCCAGAAGAATGGGAGCGAAACACACAAGCGCACGTATCAGAAATCTGGAATTCAACGACAGAAGTTTAGGTTTTCTTCGTCAGCATCTGAATCTTTCAATGGCTGTTAACCCTGAAAAACTTGCAGCACGAGAAATTTTTAATATTCTTAAACTTCCATCAGCACTGAAAGTGGAAAGTTTTTCTGCAAAGAACTTTGAAATGGTAGAAATCAGATTGAAACCTGACTCTGCACTTTCAGGGATGACAATTGAGCAGATGCGTAAAAAATATGACTATAAATTCCTTGTTTGTATTATTCAGAGAGGGGATAAGGTGTATATTCCTGACGGTAATTTTACACTTGAAGCAGGTGACAAAATTGCTGTTACAGCTGATCCCATTGAAATTCAGAAACTGCTTAAAAGTCTCGGTATTCTGCAGAAACAGGCCCGTAAGGTTATGATAGTAGGAGCCAGCAGAACGGCATATTATCTTGCAAAGATGCTTCTGGGAATCGGTTGTTCAGTGACGGTTATTGATTCGAATCTTGAAAAATGCGAACAGTTTTCAGAGCTTCTCCATAAAGTTGATGTTGTTCACGGTGACGCAGCAAAAGAAGACCTTCTTATTGAAGAGGGGCTTGCTTCAATGGATGCTTTTGTTTCACTTACAGGTATGGATGAAGAAAATATCCTTCTCTCATACTATGCATCGTCACAGAATCTTCCCAAGGTCATTTCCAAGGTGAACAGAACAGAGTTCGCAGCTATGGCTGAAAAACTGGGCGTTGATTCTATTATTTCACCTAAAATTGCAACTACCGATATTATTGTAAGATATGCCCGTGCTCTGAAAAACTCAATTGGTAGTAGCGTTGAAACAATGTATAAACTTATGGACGGTAAGGCGGAAGCTCTTGAATTTAACGTGCGTCCCGATTGCGAAATGATTGATGTTCCGCTGAAAAATATACGTTTTAAGAAAAATATTCTTATCGGTGGTATTGTCAGAGAAAAGAAAACAATCATTATTCCTGCCGGTGATGATGTTATCAAATCAGGGGATAAAGTTGTTGTTCTCACAACGGGACACCGCATCAACAATCTTGAAGATGTTATTGACTGGGGGTAATTTCTGATGAATCACAGAATGGTCTTCAGTACGATAGGTAAAATTATTCTGGGTGAGGCAGCGTTGCTTGTTTTACCTTATATTGTATCCTTGGTTTATAATGAGGATTGTGCTACTCCATTTTTGATTACTATTCTTATAGCTGCAGCAGTGGGTGCATTGCTGACTTTGGTTTTCAAAAAGAAGGACGATGTTATTTATTCAAAAGAGGGATTTATGATTGTTTCTCTTTCGTGGATTGTTCTTTCTCTTATCGGAGCTTTGCCTTTCAGGTTGAGTGGTGAAATTCCTCACTATATTGATGCGGTTTTTGAGACGGTAAGCGGCTTTACAACAACAGGTGCGTCTATTCTTACAGATGTAGAGGCTATGAGTTACGGACTTCTTTTCTGGCGAAGTTTTACCCACTGGATAGGTGGTATGGGTGTGCTTGTGTTTATGCTGGCTATCATCCCTAATCTTTCAGGACGGTCCATTCATATTATGCGCGCAGAGGTGCCCGGTCCAGTTAAAGGTAAACTTGTGCCGAAGATGAGGGATACAGCTAAAATACTTTACCTGATTTATATTGTGCTGACAGTGATTGAAATCATATTACTGAAAATCGGCGGTATGTCATGGTTTGACAGTCTTGTTCACGCTTTTGGCACGGCAGGTACAGGTGGTTTTGGTATTAAGGCTGACAGCCTTGCTTCATATAACAGTTATTTGCAGTGGGTTATAACTGTATTTATGATTTTGTTCGGTATAAACTTTAATATTTATTTCCTTATACTGATTAAAAAATTCAAATCAGTATTGAAAAGCACGGAGTTATGGGCTTATCTCGGCATTGTGTTAACTGCGATAGTTTTAATTACAATGAACGTTTATCCTATGTATAATGATGTTTCTGATTCTGTGAGAGAATCAGCATTCCAGGTGGCATCAATAATTACAACAACAGGTTATGCAACGGCAGATTTTAACTTGTGGCCATCATTCTCAAAAGCAATTTTATTCTCGCTTATGCTTCTTGGCGCTTGTGCAGGTTCAACAGGCGGCGGATTTAAGGTTTCACGAGTGATTATTCTTTTCAAAAAAATCGGCAGTGAGATGAAAAGATTGCTGCATCCTCGTGCGGTGAAAACGATTACTTTTGAGGGTAAACGTCTGGAGGAACAGACAATAACAGGAGTAGCAGTTTATCTTGCTATTTATATCATTTGTTTTGTTGTGTTGTTTCTTGCAGTTTCTTTTGATAGGTTCGATTTTGAGACGAATTTCAGTGCAGTTGCGGCGTGTTTCAATAACATAGGTCCAGGATTTGGTGTGGTAGGACCCACAGGCAGTTATGCAGAGTTTTCAATATTCTCAAAAATTGTCCTTACAGTTTCTATGCTCTTAGGCAGACTCGAGATTTTCCCACTTATTATTGTGGCGATGCCTGCAACATGGTCTAAAAACTGAACAGTAAAGCTCCTGTTTTAGACAGGAGCTTTTTTATAAAAATTTTTGTAAAAGTATTGAATTGAAATTATACATATGTTAATATATGTATAATTTATTATAAGAAAAAATGAGGTGCTAAAAATGAGCGTTGTACAATCAATTTTTGCCAATTTCACAGCATTTTTATTGTCAATTATTATGACGTGGGTTCCTTATGCAGGTATCGAACTGCCTGTAATTGACGATAAAAAAGAAGGAAGTCTTCTTACTGCAGAACTTATTTCAGATACACACATTGAGATGACAGAGTATCTTCGTCCTGAATTCCTTAAAGCAGGTTTCAGAAATATGAAA
>JAZRQI010000057.1:0-7036 GCA_045649705.1 Acutalibacteraceae bacterium | reverse complement strand
TATCTACTTCTGCTTTGTTCTTTTCACCGTGAGTAAGGCATCCTGCACCGCCGATGCAACCACCTACACAAGCCATACCTTCAATGTAGTTTGCATCAAGAACATTCTTTGATTTCTTCATAAGCGCTGTTCTGCAAGCTTCAATTCCGTCACAGGGAATTGCTTTCAGGTCAAAGTCAATTTCCTGTTCTTTAAGACCCTGTGCTACTGCATCTGAAAGTCCGCCTGAACGTGCGAAAATTCTGCCGAAGTATGATGCGTTATCAAGTACATCTTCTTCAAGAGTTGTAATATCAAGTTCTTTACTGTCAAAGAGCGCCTGGAGTTCTTCAAAGGTTAAAACTGCATCAACATAGGGTTTTACAGTTTCAAGCTGTGCTTCTGCTTTCTTTGCCGTACAAGGTCCGATGAAAACAACCTTTGCGTTTTCTGTAGTGTCCTTGATATATTTTGCAAGTTCAGCCATAGGTGAAAGATTGTGTGAAACGTGCTCCAGAAGATTGGGGAATGCTGACTTGATATACTGCACAAAAGCAGGACAGCATGAGCTTGTAAGGAAACCTTTTTCTGCAAGTTCTTTTGACTCTTTCTGTGCCACCATATCAGCACCGAGGGCCGCCTCAACAACTGTAAAGAAACCAAGCTCTTTCAGCCCTGTGATTACCTGGCCTAATTTTGCATAGGTAAACTGGCTTGAAATTGAGGGTGCAACAATTGCATAAACTTTATACTTTTTGTTTTCTTCGCTCTTTTTAATAAGGTCGATAACATTGAGGATATATGATTTATCTGTAATTGCACCGAAGGGACACTGATAAACACAAGCACCGCACTGGATACACTTTGAATTATCAATTGATGCTGCATTGTCATCGTTAATTGAAATCGCCTTGACTTTACAGGACACCTGACAAGGACGCTTTCTGTTGACAATAGCAGAGAAAGGACAAACCTTTGCACACTGACCGCATTCAACACATTTTGATTTATCAATATGTGCTACATGGTTATGGTCAAATGAAATCGCTCCTCTTTTGCACACATCTTCGCATCTGTGTGCAAGACATCCGCGACATGAATCTGTTACTTCGTAACCTGCAGCGGGACATTCGTCACAAGCAATATCAATAACCTCAATTATATTGGGGTTTTCTTTATCTCCGCCCATTGCAATCTTCACGCGTTCCGCAAGAATTGCACGTTCCTTATAAACACAGCAACGCATTGTTGAAGTTTTACCGGGAACAATGGTTTTGGGGATTTCAAGTATATTTTCAAGCAGCGTATCGTTCCACGCCTGATGTGCAACTTCACGAAGCACTTTGTACTTTAAATACTGTACTTTTGTGTCGAACTTTCTCATATAAACACTCCTTAAAAATAACTTACTTTGATTCGTTTACCCATCTGTTTGAGGCACTTTGAAAGTTCCTCAACAAGGTTCATTTTTATACTGAAATTGATAGGCAGATCAGGGTTCTGATGAGCAGGGTTAATCGCTCTGCCTACATAGAAATTGATATCTGTTGCTTCTTCAAAAAGAAGTCTACTGATAAGTGATGCTCCGTCACGTTTGAAACTCCACTTTTCATAAAGTTCGTTTTCACCAAGGTAATCCTTTGCATATTCAAGAACACGGTTGACAGTGATAACGCCTTCTGTTACAAGGTCAACACCTTCTATTTCTGCAATAGGAGGCACATCTGACTGTTCAAAATTCAGTGTAGCCTTCAAAGGTTTTCCGAGATATTTGGAAGCTATTGATGAAGTTGTACCGCCGCAGATAATATGCTTACCTTCTTTTGAGAAGAAAAGTGACATCATTCTGTCGCAGTCATCTCTGTTTGAGGGAGGCCCGAAAAGAATATTCATAGGCTCTCTCTTTCTGATTTTCACAACACAAGCCGTAGCATCATCACCGGGTTTGAAGCCGTAAAGTTTATTACATTCATCAACAAGCATTGTAGAAAGAGTTTTTGCAGTATATCCTGCAGGAACAAGAGTTTCCATAAAATCAATAATATCTTCTCTTTTCCACCCGAAGTTGAAAGCAAGTCCTATACCTGCATGAGGACATCCGTCACTCATTGCAATAAAAACATCGTTTTCCTGAAGCTTGATTGTTGACTTGAAAATCTTTTTGCCGCCGATGTTCATTTCTGTTTTGGGATAATCGTAATTCACTTCATCACGAAGAACGATCACCTGGGGGTTATCGTACTGAATTATCTCTGCTGTGTCATTATTGAGAAGATGGATAATCGTAAAAGTTGAATATGCAACTCCTCTTAAAGAACAGACAGGAAGTGTTGCCGCAATAGTTGCAACGCATTCTTCAATAGGAAGCCCCTCCGCCATCATTGTTGAAATGATTTTGGAAGTAAGAGTTGAGAGAATACTTGCTTTTACGCCACTGCCCAGTCCGTCCGCCAAAACGATAACTGTTGAGTTTTCGTTCTCTTCAACCACATCTACATGGTCACCGCAAAGTTCTTCACCGTAATGATTTACACTTTTATATCCTATATCTGCACATAAATCATTCATCAGTAATTGACTCCTTCAGCTTGGCAAGAGCAATTTTTGTTTCTGCCGCAGTTTCACCGAGAAGTGAAGCAATTTCCTGAACAATTCTCATCTGTTTTTCTACAACTTTATCGGCAACCTCAACCGTATGACGACTGATTTGCTCTTTTTTCTCTCTTTCGTATTCCTCATCTGTTATATCACGCATAATACCGATTAAGAGATGTGAATCGCGGTCGTGAACTACTGTCTGTTCAACATAACGTTTGTACTCTGCAAGATAAACGCGTTCACCTCTTACATCTCTGCCTGAATCACGGACTTTGAGGAAAACTGTAGGGTCAAGGATTCTGATAACCTGTGAACCGAGAACATCTGATGCAGAGCGGATGTTCATAATTTTTCTTGCAGCTGCATTTATCTGCTGAACTTCGAGCTGTTCATTGAGAACGATAAGTCCGTTAGGTGTATTTTTAACAATAGTATCAGAGAAGCTTTCTGCCTTATCTTTAAGGAAAGGCAGACACATTGAAATTTCAGCCTTACCCTGACAGATTGCAATTGCCTTTTCACGACAGGTATTATAACCGCATGAGCCACAGTTAAGTTCATCTGATTCCTTGAATTTGCCCATCTGACGAAGAACACTGTTAATTTCTATTTCTGAGGGCAAAGACAATTTATGTTCGATAAATGCAAAATTCTTTTTAAGTCTTGCAGGTTCGGGCTGAGGTACATCAAAATCTCTTTCACCTGCAAAATTTGCAACTGCAATATAGTCTTTGATGGGAGTACTGCTGTATTTTTCCATAACAGGACCGCCTACACAGCTGCCTGTACAAGCAGACATCTCAATAAAGCACTTGTGAACTTTTCCGTCAATAACATCTTTGAGCGCCTCTACGCAGTTCTCAACTCCGTCAAGAGCAATATAGTTATATCCCTCTTTTTCCTGAGCCATAGTTTTGAGAACGCCACCTGTTGTGGGGAAGAAACGAGCCTTACTGCAAAGATCTGAATCCATTTCTTCTTCAAGTTCGATTTTTTCTTCTTTGAGCCAGTTTGTCAGTTCTTCGAAAGTAAGAACTGCATCAACTATTCCCTCGTAATATTCAGCCTCATCCTTCTTTGCAACACAAGGACCGATGAAGACTGTTTTAGCATTGGGGAATCGGCTTTTTATATCCTGACAATGTGCCTGCATAGGTGACATAACATCTGCAAGATAAGCCATTGCTCCGGGGAAATATTTCTGTATAAGAAGATTTATAGAGTGACAGCAGGAAGAAATAATAACATCCCTGTCTTCCTCTTTAATCATACGTTCGTATTCATTTTTAACCATTGTGGCACCGATTGCAGTTTCTTCAACATCGTAGAAGCCAAGCTTTTTAAGTGCTTTTCTCATTGCGTTGATACCTACACCGTTGTAGTTTGCAATAAATGAGGGTGCCAGACTGACGATAACAGGTTCGCCTGTCTGCAGAAAAACTTTTACTTTTTCTGTCTCGTCAACAATTTCCTTTGCATTCTGAGGACAAACAACAAAGCACTGTCCGCAAAGGATACATTCGTTTCCGATAATATGCGCCTGATTACCTGAAAAGCGGATTGCTTTAACAGGACAGTGTCGGATACATTTGTAGCAGTTTTTACAGTTTGATTTTTTAAGGGTCAGGCAATTTGACATCAGTCTTACTCCCTTTCAATTTTATCTAAAACGTTTTCTTTGAAAAATTCTTTGAAAGATTCCTTTGTAACACCTGTGTGAATCTCATCATTTACCTGAACTGTTACACCAACGCGATTACACTTGCCGATACAGAAACTGCCGGCAAGTGTAACTTCGTCTTCTAAATGATAATCTTCAACGGCTTTCTGAAAAAGTTCAACAATTTCAGGAGAGCCTTTCAGGTGGCAGGAACTTCCTACACAAACCTGAACTATTACCATATTCTTATACCTTCTCGATTACGTTTTTCTGGAAAAATTCGCCTACTGTTTCGGGTGTTACTGAGAAAAACTCATCATTTACTGTTACGCAAACACCCTGCTGACATTTGCCCATACAGAATGTGCCGCCAAGTTCAACTTTATCGCCGAGGTTATTTTCTGCGATAAGGTACTGAAGCTGTTCTACAACCTGACGTGAACCTTTGATATGGCATGAACTACCGATGCAAACTGTGATTTTCATTTTAATTTCTCCCTCTCAATAATATTATTCGTAATCTACAACATCTACCCAAGAAAGAAGGAATTCACGTTCTTTCTCGTTACCTTTTACTGACTGTGAAGCAGCAACGATGGGCATCCACTTCTGAACATACTGTTTTGCTGTATTGCTCTTTTCGCAGAACAAATCAAGATATTTCTTTGCACCTTCGATATCGCCGTGGAGCCAGAAAAGAAGATAAGTTCTTGCTGCGTCTGCTGATGCATTACCCTGTGTTGCATGTGACCAGTCAAGAATATAGGGTGTGCCGTCTTCTGCGATAATGATGTTTGAGGGGTTGAAGTCGCCGTGACAAACCTTGTTGTGTTTGGGCATACCCTCAAGACGTGTGTGAAGGTCGTAACGTGTTGTCGCATCAATTTCTGACTGGCTGATTTTTCTGTTCATCTTGTCCTTGAGTTTATTAAGAAGAGGACAAGTTTTTGACTGAACTTCAAGCTGGAGTTTCACAAGGAGTTCCATATATTCATCTTTTTTCTCTGCATCTTCGTCCATAAGCTGCTGGAGAGTTTTACCTTTGATGTATTCTGAAACGATAGCCCATTTGCCGTCAATCATTGTAACTTCAAGAACCTTGGGAATATTAAGGCCTGTTTCTTCAATTCTTGCCTGATTGAGTGCTTCGTTGAGAACGTCTGCTTTTGAATAATCTTCATTGAAAACCTTAACGCACTTGTCGCCGTCACGGTAGATAGTTTTATTGTTTCTTACTGCAATTACTCTGTCAAGTTTCATCTTTATTTCCTCCCTTAATTATGCTTTCTTACCTTTACGGTAAACTGTTTTCACTTTGTCTGCTTTGAAATCTTCTGAAATGTCTTCTGCTGTGGGCATATCGGGTTCAACGAAGTGTTTACCATAGTATGCATTGAGATACATTTCTTTCATTTCGCTCATAAGGGGATATCTGGGGTTAGCACCTGTGCACTGGTCGTCGAATGCCTGTTCAACCATTTCGTCAAGGTTGTCAAGGAATACTTTTTCGTCAATGCCGTAATCTTTGATTGTTTCTTTGATGCCAACTGTTGCTTTAAGGTCATTGATAGCCTTGATAAGGTTTTCAAGCTTTTCTTTATCTGATTCACCGCCAAGACCGAGGTAATCAGCGATTTCTGCATAACGTGCAAGTGTGTGGGGGTGGTCATACTGTGAGAATGTACCCATTTTTACAGGAGCTTCTGCTGCGTTGAAACGAAGAACTTCTTCAATCATAAGAGCATTTGCTACACCGTGAGGAAGGTGATGGAAAGCACCGAGTTTGTGAGCCATTGAGTGACAGATTCCGAGGAAAGCATTTGCGAAAGCCATACCTGCCATTGTAGCAGCATTTGCCATTTTTTCTCTTGCTTCAACGTCTGTCTGACCGTTTTCATATGCACGGGGAAGATATTTGAAAATGTTTTTGAGTGCCTGAAGTGCAAGACCGTCTGTGTAGTCTGTTGCAAGCATTGCAGCATAAGCTTCAACTGCATGTGTTACAGCGTCGATGCCTGATGCAGCTGTAAGACCTTTGGGAGCTGACATATGGAAATCTGTGTCGATGATTGCCATGTTGGGAAGAAGCTCATAGTCAGCAAGAGGATATTTAACACCTGTTGATTCGTCTGTGATAACTGCGAAAGGTGTAACTTCTGAGCCTGTACCTGCTGATGTGGGAACTGCAATGAAGTATGCTTTTTCACCCATTTTGGGGAATGTGTAAACTCTCTTACGGATATCGATAAATCTCATTGCCATATCCATGAAGTCTGCTTCAGGATGCTCGTACATTACCCACATAATCTTTGCTGCGTCCATTGCTGAACCGCCGCCGAGTGCGATGATTGTGTCGGGTTTGAATGCTCTCATCTGAGCTGCGCCTTCTTTTGCGTTGCCGAGTGTGGGGTCGGGCTGAACGTTGAAGAATGTTGTGTGCGCAATACCCATTTCGTCAAGTTTGTCTGTGATGGGTTTTGTGTAGCCGTTTTCATAAAGGAAAGTATCTGTTACGATAAATGCTCTCTTCTTGCCGAGAACGTTTTTAAGTTCGTCAAGAGCAACGGGCAAGCAACCTTTCTTGATATATACCTTTTCAGGTGCACGGAACCAAAGCATATTTTCCCTTCTTTCTGCTACTGTTTTGATATTGATAAGGTGTTTTACACCAACGTTGTCTGAAACTGAGTTACCGCCCCATGAACCGCAACCGAGTGTAAGTGAGGGAGCAAGTTTGAAGTTGTAAAGGTCACCGATACCACCGTGTGATGAAGGTGTGTTTACAAGAATACGGCAAGT
>JAZRQI010000056.1:0-4391 GCA_045649705.1 Acutalibacteraceae bacterium | reverse complement strand
CATACCAGATGTACTTATCAACTACTTCTGCACCGGCCTTATCGCCTTTTCTCATAGCATCCCATGCAGTTCTGCCACTTGCTTTGTTGATATCTCCGCCTGTAAGCTCCCACATAACGCTGTCTTTGTTTTCAAGCATTTTTTCTTTTGTCTGCTTGATAAGTGCAGTTGCTGAAGCATATGCTTCCCAACAACCTTTTCTGCCACAGTTACACTGTGTACCACCTGCAATAATTACGGTGTGACCGCATTCACCTGCTGCGTCACCTACACCGGTTACAAGCTTACCATCGATAATAATACCGCTACCAACACCTGTTCCGAGAGTTACGGCAACAAGGTTCTTACATCCGTTACCTGCACCAGCATATGCTTCACCGAGAGCCGCACAGTTAGCATCGTTATCGATATGTACATCTTTTCCGCCAAGTCTCTCACTGAGCATATCTCTTGCAGGTACCATGTGGAAATCAAGGTTATTTGAAAACTCAATATTACCTGTTGTTTTGTTGATAGAACCGGGAATACCTACACCGATAGAAGCAATATCATCAAGAGTCAGGTTTGCATCTTTAAGTGCAAGGTCAACTGCCTTTGCGATATCGTCGAAAATTTCTGCTGCAGGTCTGGGAGCATTTGTTTTTACTGTTCCTCTGCCGATGATTTTAAAGCTTTCATCGATTACACCTACTGCAATGTTTGTTCCTCCAAGGTCAACACCAATTTTATACATTTTAATTACCTCCGTAATGTTTTAATTATTTTATGATTTCTGCCATGTTTCAAGCTCTTTTTCATCAGGTATGATGTCAGCCATACCAAGACTATGTAAAAGCTCTCTCGCAGCATTATATCCCATCTTTTTCTGACGGTTGTTCATAGCGGCAGCCTCAATGATAATTGAAAGGTTTCTGCCGGGTTTAACAGGTACTGTTGTCACGGGGACATCAACACCGAGTATGTTCATTTTCTCATCATCAAGGCCTAAACGGTCATAAATCTTTTTGTTATCCCACAGTTCAAGCTGAACAACCATATCGATTTTTTCTGTCAATTTTACAGAACCCATACCGAAAAGTCTTCGCGCATTGATAATACCAACACCTCTGAGTTCAATATAGTGCCTGATATTATCGGGAGCAGAGCCTACAAGTGTTTTTTTAGACACTCTTCTTATTTCAACAGCATCGTCTGCTATCAGTCTGTGACCACGTTTGATAAGTTCAAGTGCCGTTTCACTTTTACCTACACCGCTGTCACCGAGAATCAGCACACCCTCACCGCTGACTTCAAGCAGAACTCCGTGACGTGTCACACGGGGTGCAAGTTCAACATTAAGATAAGCAATAAGCGTGGACATACAAGGTGAAGTCTGGTCAAGTGTCAGCAACACAGGAACTTCGTGTTTCTTTGCAAAGTCAAGCCCCTTTTCAGGCATCTCAAGACCTCTTGTGATAATAACACAAACAGGGTGCTTTGCAAATAAGTTCTCAAACTTTCTGTCTCCCTCATCTTTGGGCAGACTTTTAATGTATTCAAGCTCGGTAAGACCGATAACCTGTATACGCTCAGGGTCAAAATATTCTTCATAACCGCTCAGGAGAAGTCCCGGACGATTAACATCAGCAGATGATACATAAATGTCAGAAGCTGCTTTCGGTAAATACAGAACTTCAAACTTTTGGTCCCTGATGATTTTTTCCAGAGACACAGTGTACTTTTGCACCATATTTTCACATCCTAAAATATTATCTGTATTATTATAAACTATTTTTCCGGAACTTCCAACACTTTTTTCTAAATTTACTAAAATATTTTAAAAAAAATTCCTTGCAATTTATACTCACTTGTGATATTATATTACGCGTTGAGTATATGCTGCTATGGCTCAGGAGGCAGAGCACATCCTTGGTAAGGATGAGGTCACCGGTTCGAATCCGGTTAGCAGCTCCATGAAGCATCCGTACCCGGGTGCTTTAATTTTTGTAAGGAGGCACACAAATGACTGCTGCTTTTTATACTCTCGGTTGCAAAGTGAATCAGTATGAGTCTGAATCTATGGCTGAACAGTTGATGAAAAACGGTTACACAATCGTAAATCACAATGAAAAAGCAGACGTGTTCATTGTCAACTCCTGCACTGTCACTGCCTCAGGTGACCAGAAAACAAGACAGGCTGTCCGCAGATTCAAGAAAAACAATCCCGACTCCTGTGTTGTTCTTACAGGTTGTATGCCTCAGGCATACCCCGAAAAAGCAAAGGAACTTTATCAGGCTGATATCGTTATGGGTAACAAAAACAACGATACACTCATCAATTCACTCAATGAATTTTTCGCAAAGAAAGAACGTCTTGTGAACATTGAACTTCATCAGACAGGTGATGCTTTCAGGGGTAATCTGATTTCAGATTTTCAGAACAGAACAAGGGCATTTTTAAAGATTCAGGACGGTTGCAACAGATTCTGCACCTACTGTATTATCCCCACTTCACGTGGACGTTCACGTTCAAAGCCCCTTGAAGACATAAGAAAAGAGCTTGATTCAATTGCTGAAAAAGGATACAAGGAAGTTGTACTTGTAGGTATCAACCTTTCATCATACGGCAAGGATATCGGTGAAAAGTTTACAGATGCAATAAAACTTGCATGTGAAACAAAGGGAATTGAAAGAGTAAGACTTGGTTCTCTTGAACCCGACCATATAACTGACGAAGTTATTGATGAACTCGCAAAACTTTCTAACTTCTGTCCGCAGTTTCATATTTCATTACAAAGCGGTTGCGATAACACCCTTAAAAGGATGAACAGACACTATACTGCCGATGAATATTATAACCTTTGCAAAAAACTCCGTTCAACCTTTGAAGATGCTACGATAACTACCGACATAATGGTAGGTTTTTCTCTTGAAAGTGATGAAGATTTTGAGGAAAGCCTTGAGTTTGCAAGGAAAATTGGTTTTGAAAAGGTGCACGTTTTCCCGTACTCTGTGCGAACAGGCACAAGGGCTGAAAAACTTCCTCAACTTGAAAAACACATTAAAGAAAAACGTGCAAAGATTATGACGGAAGTAACAGAAGAAATCAGACAGAATTTCCTCAGAAGTCAGATTGGCAAAACTGTTGATGTTCTTGTGGAAACAACAAACAAAAACGGACTTTACGAGGGTTACACAAAAAACTACACCCCTGTGCTTGTGAATTGCACAGAGGATGTGTGTTCAAAAATTATAAAAGTTAAAATCACCGCAGTTGAGGGTGACTATTGCATCGGAGAAGTTTAAAATTTCTCCGATTTTTTTATTACTATATTTTCTGTTTTTTCAAGACCGCAAGGCAGAACCTCGTCACTCAACAATGCAAAAACATCAGTTGCATCTGACTCAATTTCAAAAATTCCCTGAGCATTTTCATCAAGATTTTTAATATCGGAATACTTCATAACAACAGGCAAAGATGCCGTATCTCTTGCAGTTTTCAGTATTTCCCTGCCATTTTCATTGAAGCCTAATACCCTGACATAAGGAACAGGACGGTTTACGTCTTCTTTCTCAATACCAAGCAATGCACAAAGACAGATTCTTCTGATTCTGGACAGCGTATATCTTTTTGTTTTTACTGACTCGTAAAATTCATCAAGACTTTTTGCACTCTGTACTGCATTGAACAGTCTGTTTTCCATTCCCTCAGAAACATCGGGAAGTTTCAGGAAGTCTTCTTTTGTAAAGTTTCTTAACTTTACAAGTGTTGACAGTTCAAGTTTTGTAAAGTCAAACACTTTACATTCTCTTCTTGTTTTTTCAAATATTTCATCAGATGAAATGACATTATTTTTAAGTTTTTCTCTCAATGATGATGCAGATGAAAATCCATTTTTTTCGTCTGATGAATCGTGCTGTACGCCTATTCTTTCAGTAGTGAAAAACGAAACATTCATACCTGCTTTTCTGCACTCTGATATATATTCACAAGCAAGGATATTATTGGGAGAAGACAATATCTTCCCGTATTCTTCGCCGTACTTTTCGGTAAATGCTTTTTCTCTTGCCTGTGGGAAAGAAAGTCCTTCTTTCAGATACTTGTGAATTTCTGCGGTAAAATCATCATCTGCAATCAGATCTGCAACCTTTTTCAGTTCATCAATGTCTCCCGACTCACTTCCGAATGCAATTTCATGGACACAACCTAAACCTTTGATTACACCTACTCCGCCGAAAGCAAATCTCTGCGCAGATGCAGTGGCAAAAATAAGAGGATTCTCAACAACTAAATCAACTCCGTTTTCAAGGGCAGTATTCACCCTATCCCATTTGGAAAAAACGGCTGATTCCCCTCTCTGAACGAAATTTCCGCTCATAACAGCTACAATATGTGTAGAACCGTTTTGACG
>JAZRQI010000055.1:0-1806 GCA_045649705.1 Acutalibacteraceae bacterium | reverse complement strand
ACCTTCACCTGTTTCGTAATTCTTAAAACCTCTGTTATCGTGGTTGCCGAGAGTCATCATAAGAGGTCTGTATTCCATAATGCCTTTCATTCCTGCCAGCGCACCGTTCCACTGAATAACGTGCTGTCCGCAGTCTGTATTGTCACCGCCGGTAACAATAAATCTTACCTCAGGGTGTTTTTCAAGAATCTGAAGCAGGAACTTCTGAATCTTTGAATAATCCTGTTTGTAGAAATTACCCTGCTGCTGGTCAGAAATCGCAATAAAAGTAAACTTTTCAAGGTTTTCTTCTGCTGTTGTGAAGAAATATTCTTCACTTCTGTTTTCACTGTCACCGCAGGTGTAGAAATATTTTGTACCCGCTTTCAATCCGTCAGCAATTGCAGTGTGAATATAAGTTTCGTCAATATCACTTTTGAAAACAAGGTTTTCAGAATCTTTTCTGAAAACTTCATTTGTATTTTCTTCACGGTATTCTACATATCCGTCTTTTACCGACATATCGGTTCTCCATGTAATCGCCATCTGATGACATGCGTCCCCGTTAATAGAAATCATAATATGGTCAGGTTTTTCTGTTGCAAAACCCTGTGATTTTTCATAAACGTCTGCCATTATTTATTCTCCTTTTCTATATCTGCTTTATTATAAATAAATCCCTGAATAAGTTCGGCTGTTTCATCTTTGTCAATTGTCAGCACAGACGCGCCGTTGATTGTGGCACTTGTGTATTGGTTATCAAAAGGTACTCTTTCCTGAACGATATCATATCTCATATAGAAAGCTACCGCGCCCTCTGCAAGAAGCGAAAGCTCCACGGGATTCATATCAGTTTCCACATAGGAAAGGACAGTTTTTCCTGTGTCAATCAGTTCAAGAGGATTCGATTTTTTCACCTGACTTAAAATTGCGGATATAACTTTTCTCTGACGCTGAGTTCTGTAAAAGTCGCTGTCAAGATAACGGATTCTTACATAAACAAGTGCTTCCTCACCGTTGAGAGTCACATTGTCACCGTAATCAATATTCTGCTTTGATGTCCTGTTTATATATTCTGCTTCACGCTTTTCAACCTTTACCGTAACACCATCAAGACTGTCAATTACATCCTTGAAAGCATTGAAATCCACAAGAACATAGTTATCAACATCAATTCCGAAATTATACTCAATCGTTTCCATAACAAGCTGAGGTCCGCCGTAAACACAGGCAGCATTCATCTTGTCTTCTCCGTAACCGGGAATAGTCACATAAGTATCTCTCATAAAAGATGTCATCTTTATCTGACCGTGTTTTTTATCAATTGAAACCAGAATCATTGTATCGCTTCTTGATACTGTTCCGCCCTTTTTATCGTCAACACCGATAAGAAGAATGTTCTGTACAAAGGGGTCTTTTTTCAGTGTCATTGACGAGGTGGAAGACGAGTTGTTTTTATCAGGTTTCTGATAATCTGCGCTCATAAAAACAGAAGTAAGATATGCAGTGGCACCTGTAAATACAATTGCCGCAATCACAATCACAGATACAAAGAACTTGAAAAATTTACCTCTTTTTTTCTTGATTTTTACTGAAGATTTTCTGTCTCCGCCCTTGGAATATTCCTGAGGTATGGGTTGTTTTTTTCTTGAAACAGGGACATCTTTTGGTGTTTCTTCGAAATTGCTGAGATAATCGTCATATGTTCTTCTCTGCTGAGGTCTGTTTCTGTCTACATATACATCTTGTTGTTTCTTAGTCGGGGCTTGTCCGTTCTGACGGCGTATCAGTTCTTCATAACTGTAAGGATTCTTATTTTGCTGAGGT
>JAZRQI010000054.1:0-20305 GCA_045649705.1 Acutalibacteraceae bacterium | reverse complement strand
GGATCCATTGTTGTGCCCCACATACCGTTACGGATTTCGAAGTGGCAATGTGCACCTGATGAGTTACCTGTTGTACCCATAATTGCAATCTGCTGTCCCTGTGAAACCTGCTGGCCTACGGAAACGTTGATTGTATAGTTGTGGGCATAAAGTGTAAGGTAACCGTCTGAATGGGTAATCATAACTGTGTTACCGTAGCCTGAGCACCAGCCTGCGTAAGACACTGTACCTGCTTTTGATGCAACAATCTTCTTTGTGAAAGGTCCTGTCTTTCCGCCTGAACCGCCACAGGAAATGTCAATACCTGCATGGAGTTTATAAACACCTGTTACAGGGTTTGTTCTCATTCCGTAAACAGATGAAATGTATCTGTCTGAATAAGGTACCGGATTGATGTAACCTGAGGGATTACTTGAGGGTGCAAAGTTTGTTCCTGCACCGCCTGAACCGTTTGAGCCTGTGATGATATTCTGAATCTGTTGTTCAAGCTGTGATTCCTGTCTGTCAAGGGCTGCAATCTGATTCTTATAAGCTTGACTTTCTCTGTCAAGTTTCATAAGTGCCGCATTTGCTTCCTTATACTTTACAGAAACTTCCGTCTGTCTGTCAGTGAAAACTTTCTGCTCTGCTTCAAGTTCCTTTTTCTTGACTTCAAGTTCTGCCTTTTCAGCAGCAAGTTCTTCTTTCTGCTTTTCGAGTTCTTCCTGAAGCTTCAGAAGATCTTCCATTTTCTTGATAAGTGACTTGATGATTTTATCGTCATTATCTGCAATTCTTTTAAGCATTTCGCTTGTTGTAAGGTAAGACGCAAGATTATCTGCACTGAAAAGAAGCTTCAGTGTTGAGCCGCTGCCTGCCATATAAGATGCTCTCATACGTACTGCAAGCATTGCTTTGATTTCCTTGATTTCTTCCTTCTGGTCTGCCATCTTCACTTCAATTTCGGCAATCTCTTCATTTTTTGCCTCAATTTCAGCATTGATGCCTTCAACCTCTGTGTTGAGAACATTGATTTTTTCCTGATAAATATCAATTTCTACCTGAATTGCTTCAATCTGAGCGTAAAGAGTTGTAACATACTCCTCCTGCTTATCAAGGTCACCCTTCATTGAGTCGAGAAGCTCCTGTTTTTCTTCACGTTCTGCCTGAATATCTGCCAACTGGTCTTGAAGTTCGGATTTAGATGCAGCAGATGAGGAAATGGCAAGGTTAAACAATAACACAAGCGACATAATCACCGAAAGTGTTCTTAATAACTTACTCTTCATCCGGGTCATACTCCTGTTCTTTCAAATATTTGCTGATTGATACTGCACTGCCGAATGCACCTGTGATGATGCCCACTGCAAGGAATGCAACAAGGATAATCAGTGCATAATCTTTGAATTCTACGATTCCGCCGCTCATAAACAGGCTGAATCCTCCGCCGATTGAGTTTGCAACAAGCTCATAAACGCCCCATACAACACCCAGGGATAACAAGCCTGAAATAACACCAAGTGACATACCCTCAACCATAAAGGGCCAACGGATGAACCATGATGTTGCACCAACTGATTTCATAATCTTGATTTCGAGACGGCGTGAGAACATTGTAATCTTGATAGTGTTTGAGATGATGAAGAGTGAAACTATAAGAAGGATGATAATAACACCTACGCTGATGTATGTTACCGTTTTTCTTATAGATGCCACCTGCTGGGACAACTCTCTGTCTTCACGTACACTCTGAACATTATCAACGCTCTTAATCTGTCTGAGAGTGGAATCAAACTGTGTCAAATCATCAAGGATAACTCTGTATGAATCGGGAAGAGGATTTTCCATTCCCTCAAAGAGTGTTCTGTCTCCGCCGAGAGCCTCAAGCTGTTCTTCAAAAGCTTCTTCCTTGGAAACGAATTCGCAATCCTTGACGTTTTCGATTTTCATAAGGTCTGTTCTGACCTGTGACACTTTTTCATCAGATGCTTTGTCTTCAACAAATGCCACAATTACGTTTGAGTCTTCAATGTTTGTGATGATTTTTTCCATATTTACGACGAGCATAAAAGCTATACCCATCATAACAAGGCAGGAAAGCAAAACTGAAATTGAAGCAACGGACATAAGTCTGTTGAGCCATACGTTTTTAAAGCCTTCCTTGGTAAGGTAGCCTATGCTGCCACCGCTTGCTCTTTTCATAATCAGTCTGCACCTCCGTCTGTATCGTTATCGTTGAGGTAAACTGAATATTTGTTGCTTTCAAGATTCTTGTAAATCTCGTCAACATCAATTTCGTTTGTGTGACCTGACTGTTTTTCCTCATTCATTGTTTCCATAAACTTGCTCAGGTCTTCAACGCTGTCTTCATCGGGATAATATGACTCAGCCGCTTTCTTTCTCATACGGCGGAGAAGTGATTTATCACCTGCGTTATATTTTTTCTCATACTTACGTACAAGGGGGCTTGATGACAAGTCGCCGTCAGCCACAACATTACCGCCGTCAAGAGTGATAACACGCTTGTCAAACTGTCTTACAAGGTCGTGTTCGTGAGTAACGATAATAACAGTTGTTCCCTTTTCGTTGATGTCTTTAAGCAAATCGATGATTTCGAATGCCATTGTGGGGTCGATGTTACCTGTAGGCTCGTCCGCGATAATGACCTTAGCCTCATTTACAAGTGCACGGGCAAGAGCAACTCTCTGCTGTTCACCGCCTGACAACTCGTTGGGGAAACATCTTGCTTTGTTTGAAAGTCCCACACGTGTGATAACAAAGGGAACTTTCTTGCGGATTTCTGATTCACGTGCACCAATAACGCGCATTGCAAAAGCAATATTTTCGTAAACCGTCATATTGGGGATAAGTCTGAAATCCTGGAAAACGATACCTAAATCTCTTCTGAAATAAGGTATTTCACGTTTTTTGAGTTCCGTGAGGGTATGTCCGTTGACAATAACCGTTCCTGTTGTGGGAACTTCCTCACGCATCAGAATCTTAAGGAAGGTACTTTTACCAGCGCCTGATGCACCGACAACGAAAACAAATTCGCCGTCCTCAATGTGAATGTTCACGTCTTTGAGTGCCTGAGTGCCGTTATCATACCTTTTTGAAACGTTGATAAAGTCAATCATTCTTTAATTTCCTTTTTTGATAATCAATATTTAATCGGATTGGCGTCAAGATACTTCTTAACCATAAGAGCTACTTTGAATACGATTGCATCGTCGAACTCACGAAGGTCAAGACCTGTGAGTTTCTTGATTTTTTCAAGTCTGTAAACAAGAGTGTTCCTATGTACAAAGAGTTTTCTTGATGTTTCGGAAACATTGAGGTTATTTTCAAAGAAGCGCTGGATTGTGAAGAGTGTTTCGTGGTCAAGGCTTTCAATTGAGCCTTTCTTGAACACTTCTTTGAGGAACATTTCGCAAAGAGTTGTGGGAAGCTGATAGATAAGTCTTGCGATACCGAGATTATCGTAGCTGATAACGATTTTTTCTGTATCGAAGAATTTACCTACTTCTGTTGCAACCTGTGCTTCCTTGAAGCTTCTTGCAAGAGTTTTGATGCCTGTTACTGTTGAACCGATACCAACAAGAACGTGTGAATAGTATTCCACGCCAAGGCTGTCAATGATTGAACGTGCAAGTTTTTCAAGGTCTTTTGTTTCAATATTAGGTTTAACCTCTTTGACAAGAGCAATATCTGTTTCGTTGATGCCGATAACGAAATCCTTTGTCTTTTCGGGGAAGATGTTCTGAAGTGTTTCGAGTGCCGCAACTTCGTCTTTGCCGAAAATCTTGATAAGGATAACAACTCTTGAAGCATCGCTGTTGAAACGCAGTTCTCTTGCTTTGAGGAAGATATCCCCGGGAAGAATGTTGTCGAGAATTACGTTTTTAACGAAATTACCTCTGTCATATTTTTCATCATAGCACTGCTTGATATTTTCAAGCGATATGCAGACAAGATTTGCAAGTCTCTGTGCTTCGAAATCCTCACCTTCAACGAAGGCTGCAAATTCAGCATTAACGCGATTTCCCAGAGTCTTGAAAGTTTTTCCGCCGACTTTTACGCACTCATTGCTCTCAAATACCTTCTGACTGCCGTTAATTGTTTCGCCGATAACTGAAAGTTCACTACACGCAACAATCACGCCTGACTCGTCAATTACGCCGACAGTTCCGTTAATGGCATCTTTCATCTGATGAACAACGCTTTGAAAAATTCGATTTGTCATAAAAATCCCTCTCACTTTAATAATCTTTGTCCCACATACCTACCCTGTTTTTTTGAGTGTTTCAGGGTGGTTGTGCATTTTGCTACCAAAACACAAAACAATTATACACTTTTGTAACAGATTTTGCAACTAAAATGTAATAATTTAATAAAAAATTTTTTTGTTTTTTGTGTTTGTTCACAAAATGCTCAAATTTCTTATAAATAAAAGACAAAAAAAGCCACTTTTATTCGTCAGTTTCACATTGTGCATTATCACAACATAATTTTCCTTTTTCAATCAACGCAAGTTCTTCATCTGTAATTTCACGGCATTCACCGGGTTTCAGACTCTCATCAAGGGGAAGTCCGCCTATTGAAATTCTTTTCAGAAAAACCACTTCATTGCCAACAGATGCAAACATACGCTTAATCTGATGATACTTACCCTCTCTGATTGTGATTTCTGCAATCTTTTTATCATCATCAAGAAGTCTCACACGGGCATCCATACACTCAGTTCCGTCTGAAAGCACTGCTCCGTTTTCAAGAACTGCCCTGCCCTCATCAGAAAGCCTGTCCCGAAGATGAGCAATATAAGTCTTTTCCACGTGCTTTGACGGAGACAGTATTCTGTGAGCAAAATCCCCGTCATCAGTGATGAGCATAAAGCCTACAGTATCCTTGTCCAGTCTGCCTGCAGGAAAAAGGTTTTTCCTTTTCAGGTTGTCGGGCACAATGTCAATAACAGTTTTGATTTTGCTGTCAGTTGTCGCACTCACAACACCCTGAGGCTTGTTCATCATTATATAGATATGCTCTTTGAAAAACAGAGGTTTTCCATTTACGGTAATTTCACTTTTTTCAGCATCAAACTTTGCTGACGGGTCTGTTACCGCTTTTCCGTCACAGAAAACCCCGCCGTTTTTCAAAAGTGCACGGGTATCATTCCTTGAAATATTAAGTTGTGAAGAAATAATTTTATCAATTCTCTGTACCATTATTTAATTCCTTACCTTTTTCAGGATAGTCGATTGTGTATATTTTCGGATTCTTTCCGAGAACTGTTATGTCAGATGCAATTACGTTTCCGTTATAAATCAGAAGATTTGCCTGTACAAAGCCTATTTTGTTTTCAAAACCGGGATAGTTATTTATGTTATAAGTCCATTTCTTGACAATCTGACCCTTATACTTTTCAAGGTCAAAGCTTTGTCTTTTCTGCAAAGCGTTATACTCGTTATAAATATCATCAAATTCAGCGGGAATCATAATTTCTCGGACTGACGCAGGTTCAGTGTCAAAATCCCAGCCGAACTGTGAAAGGAAAGCAGTTCTCTCTTTTTCATTGGATGCACGAAGGCTTATACCACCTTCTGCAACAACGGTAGATGAATATTCCTTACCGAAAAAGAAAAGGGCACACACTCCCACAATTGCAATAAAAACAAACGCAAGAATAATTCTGATTTTTGAAGATTTTACTGAAACAACAAACATTATTTACCACCTCACAAAATAATATGAGGAGATAACAAGAAATATAATTCCCCGACAGTTTTCTGTTCGGGGAATTTTGAAATTATTCGTTGTTTTCGGGATGTGCAATAGCCTGGAAGCTGTTGCGGAGTTTTCTGATATCGTTGATGTTCTTGACAAGAACTTCATCTGTGCTCTTCATAAGCTGTTCAATGTATGTAGTTGTCTTTGACTTGATATCTTCTGACCATGCAGATGCACTGCTCATCATTTCGTCTGACTTTCTCTTTGCAGCGTCGATAAGTGCAGCAGCGTCAGCTTCTGCTTTCTGCTTAATCTGTTCTGCATATTCTTCAGATGCTCTTACAACTTCGCTTTCGCTGATAAGGAAATGAGCCTTTTCTTCAGCCTCATCAACAATCTGTGTTGCTTTTTCACTTGCTTTTGCGATAAGCTCTGTTGCATCGTTTTTAGCATCAGTTGTAGCTTTTGTTGCGATTTCGTTTGCTTCTGTAAGCATCTGGTCGCATTTTTCTTTTGCTCTTGCAAGACCTGATGATGCGTCTTCCTTAGCCTGACCGATAATCTTGTTTCTTTCTGCAGCAATCTGACTTGCTTTTTTGATGATATCGGGGAGGTTCATACGGATGTCTGTAACACAGTCAGAAATCATATCGCCGTCAACAAGGATTTTGCCTGTGAGAGCAACTTTTTTACCACTTGTGATTTCTTCATCCAGTCTGTCAAGAAGTTTATAGATATTCATTTCCTCGTTCATTTTGATTCTTCCTTTCAATTACACTATTCTTAATTTATTTATTATATCTTCGCAAATCTCTTTGGGGACGAAATCGCTTACGTCACCGCCGAGAGAACATACCTGTTTTACAACACTTGAACTCAGGAACATATTTTCCGCCTCCGCAGAAAGGAAAACAGTTTCAAGTTCAGGGTTGAGTTTTTTGTTTGTAAGAGACTGCTGAAATTCATCTTCAAAGTCAGAAACAGCTCTCAGTCCTTTGACAACTGCAACTGCATCCACTTTTTTCGCATATTCAGCAAGAAGTCCCCCGTAAGAATCAACTTTAACCTTGTCCATTCCCTGAGTGCAACGTGTGAGAAAATCAACTCTCTCCTCAACCGTAAAAGAATGGGTGTTCTTCTTTTTGGGGTTGGTCATAACAACCACGATTACTTCGTCAAAAATTTTTGTTGCTCTTTTTAAAATATCCAGATGACCCTTTGTTGCAGGGTCAAAGCTACCGGGATAAATCGCTCTTTTCATAAGGCACACTATCCTTTATCTGTATACGGTAACTGCGATTTTGCCGTATCTGTAAGTTCTGTAAATTTTCATTTTTTCCAGTTCTTCGGGAAGCTCCTCACCCAAAGGATGTTCGCAGATGATTGCACCACCCTCAGACACTACTCTCTCAGCAAGGGGAATCAATTTCTGAAGAATTCCGTTGCTGTAAGGCGGGTCCATAAAAACGAATGAAAAAGTTTCCTTTGTTGTTGTGATGTAGGTTTCTGCATCAGTGCCGAGGACAATAGCATTTTTTGCCAGACCTGTTGACTGAAGATTCTTCTTCACCACTTCGATTGCCTGTTTGTTCTTATCAACAAACACTGCACTTTTTGCACCTCTTGACAGTGCCTCGATACCTAACTGACCTGAACCTGCAAACAAGTCAAGAACCTTTGCTCCCTCAATATCAAACTGAATTGAACTGAACATTGCTTCCTTTGTTCTGTCAGTTGTAGGTCTTACATCATCGCCCTCAAGAGTCAGAAGTCTTCTGCCACGGGCTGTGCCTGTAATAACTCTCATAGTTTCATCTTCCTAAACTGTATATCGGTTTATTATCTCATTTTTCTTAGTTTTTGTCAATACAAAACAAATATTATACGTCTTCATCCTTGAAATATTCGACGATTTTCTCTGCATTTGTCCTTGTTATACCTTTAATTGACATCAATTCCTCTACTGTAGCAGACTTAATTGCAGTAAGAGTCTTGAAATTCCTGAAAAGCAGTTTTGCCTTATTTTCACCGATAGTGTCGATTTTTGTCAGAGTTGTGGCAATTGTACTTTTCTTATGCTTTTTCTTATGATAGGTAATTGCAAAACGGTGAACTTCTTCCTGAATGGAAGACACAAGGGTAAACGCTTTTCTGTTTGAGTTTATGGCAATTTCTCTGCCACCGGTTGCAATAGCACGTGTTCTGTGGGATGAATCCTTCACCATACCGAAAAGAGGTACATCTATCCCCATTTCTTCAAGAACAGTTTTTACTGCATTAACCTGTCCGTCACCACCGTCAAGAAGAATCAAATCGGGAAGTTTTCCGAAGCCCTCACCCGTTTCTTTTTCTTCAAGGTAACGGTTAAATCTGCGTCTTAAAACCTCCGCCATCGAGCCGTAGTCATCCTGTCCCTCAAAGCCTTTTATTTCAAAACGCTTGTACGCTTTTTTATAGGGAACTCCGCCTTTGAAAACCACCATACCTGCTACGTTATCCGCACCTGATGTATGGGATATATCGTAAGACTCGATGTAATCAGCACATTCAATACCAAGGAGTTTTGTCAGTTCTTCAAGTGACTCAACATCTCTGCCTTTTCTGCCCATAGACTGAGCAAGTTTTTCTGAGGCATTTGATTTGCACATCTCAACAAGCTTTGCATTCTCACCTATCTGAGGATGAACAATTGACACCTTTCTGCCACGCTTTTCTGTCAGCCATTCGCAGATAAGTTCTTCATCTTCCACTTCTCCGTCAACAAGAATTTTCGGCGGAACTCTGTCACGGACAAGGTAATAAGAAAGTATAGATTCACTTCTGGTCATAGGTAAATCTTCCACATCACTAAGGAAGAAGTGCTCAGCATCACAAAGCTTACCCGCTTCAAACCTGAGAATCATAAGGCAGGTTTTCTCCCCTGACTGAGAAATGGCAAAAACGTCCTGTTCAGTCTTTCCGTCAGAAACCACTTTCTGCTTGTCGGTGATTCTTTTAACTGCCGCAATTCTGTCACGGAGTGCGGCTGCTTTTTCAAATTCGAGATTTTCAGAGGCTTTCATCATTTCCTCTTTCATCTCGTTTATTGCTTCATCTGTCCCCTTTTTCATAAGGAAACTGAGTGCGTCTTCAACAGACTTCACATAGTCTTCACGGGAAATTTTTCCTGTACAGGGTGCAGAGCATTGATTTATATGGAAATTCAGACAAGGTCTTCCCTTACCGATATCGCGTGGAAAAACTTTGTTACACTGAGGAAGCTTGAAAATTTTCTGCGCAGCATCAACGGCTTCTCTTACAATATAAGAACTTGTATATGGTCCGATGTAGGTACTGCCGTCATCTGACTTCTGCATTGCAAACTGAATTCTGGGATAAGGCGAATCTGTGACCTTTACATAGTGGTATCCCTTGTCATCCTTGAGAAGAATATTGTACTTGGGCATATGCTGTTTGATAAGACTGCATTCAAGCACAAGCGCCTCAAACTCACTGTCGGTAATAATATAATCAAAATCATCAACGTGGCTGACCATTTTGATGACTTTCGTCTGCATATTGGTCTGGGATGCAAAATAGGAACTTACTCTGTTTTTCAGTTTCTTTGCCTTACCAACGTAAATAATTTCTTTATCTTTATTTTTCATAAGATAAACACCGGGTGACAAAGGAAGACTCATTGCCTTTTTACGGAGTTCTTTAATTTTATCGGTCACAAAATCACCTCCTGATAAGATAATACCAAAAAATTATGCGATTTTCAATCGTTAAAATTAAACTTTGTATTAAACAAAATGATCCTGTCAATAATATGCAGAGAAACGAAACATAAAGGATGTGATGCGTTTGGCAGGAATCACTTTAAAAAACATCAAAAAAATTTATGACAACAGTTACACTGCCGTACACGATTTTTCTCTTGAAATAAAAGACCGTGAATTTGTTATTCTCGTCGGTCCTTCAGGTTGCGGAAAAAGTACAACTCTCAGAATGATTGCAGGGCTTGAAGATATTTCATCAGGTGAACTTTATATCGGTGACAGACTTGTAAATGAAGTCCCGCCAAAAGACAGGGACATTGCTATGGTTTTTCAGAACTATGCACTTTATCCACATATGAGTGTATATAAAAATATGGCATTTGCCCTTGAAATGAGAAAAATGCCGAAAGATGAAATCAAAAAGAAAATAACTGAAACTGCGAAAAGTCTCGACATCACCGAACTTCTTGAGAGAAAACCGAAAGCCCTTTCAGGCGGTCAGCGACAGAGAGTTGCATTAGGACGCGCTATGGTGAGAGAGCCGTCAGTCTTTCTGCTTGACGAACCTCTTTCAAACCTTGATGCAAAGCTGAGAACCCAGATGCGTGCTGAAATCAAAGAGCTTCACAGGAAACTCAACACTACCTTTGTCTATGTTACCCACGACCAGACGGAGGCTATGACAATGGGTGACAGAATCGTCGTTATGAAAGACGGTTACATCCAACAGGCAGACACTCCCCAGGAACTTTACAACAACCCTGTCAACACTTTTGTGGCAGGATTTATCGGTTCTCCTCAGATGAACTTTATACACGCTCAGGTTTTAGGTGACAGTGGAAAAATCAGACTAAAAATCAATGACAGTTTCATCCACGTACCCAAAGAAACTGCAAAGAGATGCAGTCTTGACAAATATCTGATGTCAGAGGTGCTTTTAGGAATACGTCCTGAAAACACACTTCTTGCAGAAAAATCTGAAAATTCAATTGATGCCAGAATTGAAATCTGTGAGCTGATGGGTGACAGTTCGTATATACACTTAAAATCAGGAAAAGATAATATCATCTGTAAATATCCCTCTCTGTTTTCGGGAGAAAAGGGCGAAAATGTTAAAATCACTTTCGATATGACAAAAGCACTTTTCTTCGACAGAGAAACGGGAGTCAGAATATAGAATCCAATTACAGAAAGGACGAATAATATGAAAAAACTTATTGCACTTCTTGTTTCCGTAGTTATTATTACACTTACATTCGTAGCTTGCGGAAACGGCAACGTATCAGAAAACAACAACGGACAGGTTGACAAAAAAGAAACTGTTGAACTCCGTCTGTGGGGTGCTCAGGACGACAAGGATATGCTGACAAAACTTATTTCCGATTTCAAGAAAGCACATCCTGAAAAAGAATGGAAAATCACTCTCAGTTTCGTAGGTGAAGATGATGCCGCAACAGAAATCCTCAAAGACGTTTCAGCCGCAGCAGACGTTTTCAGTTTTGCAAGTGACCAGATTGCCACTCTTAAAAAATCAGGTGCACTTTACAGAGTTACAAACAACAAGATTAAAACACGAAACAGTGAAACATCAATAAAAGCTGCAACTGTTGACGGAGAAATCTATGCTTACCCCGCTTCATCAGACACATTTTTCCTTTACTATGACAAAGCAGTTTTTTCTGATGAGGAAGTAAAATCTCTTGAAACAATTCTTGCAAAAGATACAGGAGATAAAATCACAAACTTCGGAATGAAAATTGATGACGGTTGGTACTCATCATCATTCTTCTTCACTGCAGGATGTACTCTCTTCGGTGAAAACGGCACAGACAAAACTCAGTGCGACTTCAACTCAGACAAGGGTGTTATGGCTGCAAACTATATGATTGACCTTGCAAATAATAAGAAGTTTGCAAACCTTGATGACGCCAAAATCAAAGCAGGGTTCAAATCAAGAACTCTCGGTGCTGCAGTTTCGGGAACATGGAACGCAGAGGATATCAGAAAAAGCCTCGGAGATAATTTCGGCGTTACAAAACTTCCCACAATCAAACTGGGCGGTGAAAGTAAAAATATGATTTCTATGGCAAACTTCAAGCTTTACGGCGTAAACGCTCAGACAAAGCACCCTGAGGAAGCACATCAGCTTGCCGATTTCCTTACAGACAGAGCAGCTCAGGAAACAAGATTCAGAGTGAGAAACTATGCACCTACTCACACTGACCTTGCAGGTGACAAGGATGTTCTTGCATCCAACGACGTTGTCGCTGCCCTTACTGCACAGTCAATGCACTCAATTCTCCAGACATCAATTGACCAGGTTTCAAACTTCTGGACTCCCGCTGAGGCTTTCGGCACAGGTGTGATTGACGGAAGTGTTACAAAAGAAAACGTGAAACAGAAACTTGATGCTTTCGTAAATGCAGTTCTTGCATCAATAAAAGAAGATAAAGAATAATTTTTTCAGAGGCTGACTCATTCTGTGGGACAGCCTCTTGTAGGACTGATATAAAATGAAAAAGTTTTTTTATTCATTCAAAAACGGTGATGCCCTTACAAAATTTTCTTTTCTGATTATGGGACTTTCCCATTTTTTCAGAGGACAGATTGTGAAAGGAATAATTTTTCTTTCTGTACAGGCATCATATTTCCTTTATATGTTCACATACGGTTTTTCCGCCATAGGCAAACTCAGACACCTTGGCACTCAGGAACAAGGCTGGGTTTATGACGAAGACAGAGGTATTGACGTTCTCGTTCAGGGTGACAACTCTATGCTCATTCTCCTTTACGGAGTTTTTGCAATTTTTATCACCCTTGCATTTCTATGGCTCTACAAATCTGCATCAGAACAGAGTTACTTTCTTGAACAGGAAATCAAAAGAGGCAGAAAGCCTTTGTCTTTCTACAAAGAAATTTCAGAATATACTGACTCACATCTGCACAAGACTCTGCTTTTCCTCCCTGTGACAGGTGTTGTTGTGCTGACTGTTCTGCCCCTTGTTTTTATGATACTCATTGCTTTTACAAACTTCGACAGACATCATCAGCCTCCCGGAAACCTCTTCACCTGGGTAGGACTTGAAAACTTCAAAGCAATGCTGTCATCAGGCAGTACCCTGGGAAAAACCTTTTTCCCCGTTCTCGGTTGGACACTTCTGTGGGCTACCCTCGCCACGTCACTCAACTATATTCTCGGTATGCTCCTTGCAATGCTCATCAACAAAAAAGGCATAAAAATAAAAGGCTTTTACAGAACAATCTTCATCCTTTCAATTGCCATTCCTCAGTTTGTGTCTCTGCTTGTTATGAGAAACATTCTTGACGATGACGGACCACTTAATGTTCTGCTGGAAAAGGCAGGTATTGTCTCTCAGTACGTTCCTTTTCTGACGAACACCACACTTGCAAGAATTTCCGTTATTGTCATAAACCTGTGGATTGGTATTCCCTACACAATGCTTATCACTACAGGTATTCTGATGAACATTCCCGAAGACCTTTATGAATCTGCAAAAATTGACGGTGCAACACCTGTGACACAGTATTTCAGAATAACTCTGCCTTACGTGTTTTTCGTAACTGCACCTTATCTTATCACCCAATTCATCGGCAACATCAACAACTTCAATATTATTTACTTCCTCACCCGAGGAGGCCCTGCAACCCTGGACTATTACCAGGCAGGTAAAACAGATTTGCTTGTAACCTGGCTTTACAAGCTGACAGTCAACAGCAAGGACTATTCGTACGCTGCGACTATCGGTATTCTTGTGTTTATAATTTCAGCAGTGTTCTCACTTATTGCGTACAGAAGAACATCATCATATAAGAACGAGGAGGAATTCGGATGAGAAAAATGTCAACGCAGAGAAAAATCACAAACATTTTTGTGTATGTTTTCCTGTCTGCACTTGCACTTGTCTGGGTACTTCCCATTCTGTGGGTTATCCTCACATCCTTCAGGGAAGAAACAGGCTCATTCACTCCCTACTTTCTGCCGAAAGGCTACACAGTACAGAACTATATAAACCTGCTGACAGACAACACTACTTTCGAATTTTCAAGGTGGTTTCTCAACACGCTTTTAGTGTCCGTTGTCACCTGTATAATTGCCACGTTTTTTGTTTTGTCAGTATCATACACAATGTCAAGACTCCGCTTTAAAATGAGAAAACCCCTGATGAACATTGCCCTCATCTTAGGAATGTTCCCGGGATTTATGTCTATGATTGCAGTTTATTATGTTCTCAAAGCATTCGGCATTGAGCAGTCACTTCTTGCCCTTATACTTGTATATTCCGCAGGTACGGGACTGGGGTTTTATGTTGCAAAAGGATTCTTCGACACTGTCCCCCGTGCCCTTGACGAGGCGGCAATGCTTGACGGTGCATCAAGAGGCAGAATTTTCTGGAAAATCACATTGCCTATGTCAAAACCTATTATCATTTACACCCTTTTGACTTCATTCACCGCACCCTGGATAGATTATATTTTCGCATCGGTTATTATGGGTGACAACTACGAAAACTACACCGTTGCTCTGGGACTTTTCAAAATGCTTGAAAAGGAATTCATCCACAACTATTACACCCAGTTTGCCGCAGGTGCAGTTATCGTTTCAATACCCATTGCAATCCTCTTTATCTCAACACAGAAATTCTATGTGGGCGGAGTAACAGGCGGGTCGGTAAAGGGATAAAAAATGCAAAGTGCAGAGTGCAGAATGCAGAATTTCGGGTCTGCGACGTTATTTTAAGCTAAAAATCCCCTCAGTCTGCTGAACGCAGTCAGTTCCCCTTGCACTTTCAAGGGGAGCCTTTGTTATATTCAGTTACAATAAAATTCTATACCCTTTTCGCGGATTGTGGATGTCACTTCTTCAAGTGTGTCTTTGAAGCTTTCCGCGGATTTTTTGTTTTCTGTGCATTTATATCCTGTTTTTGAGAAACGTACAAAGAGCAGATCTTCATCTGTCACCACAACTCTGTCTTCATCCGTTTCACCGATGTAAGCAATTTCTGCACAGGCAGTGTATCTGTAGCCCTCATCAGGTCTTGATGTCAGTTCCTCACCTGATGAAGTTATATAAAAGAACTTTACTTTTATATCAATGTTATGGCTTTTTGCTTTTTCAACACAGGGTTTCACAGCATCACGTACTTTTGCTCTGACTTCTCTTTCAGATTTCACCGCTTCATCAGTAAAATGTGCATCAATCCGTTTCTGCTTTTTGCCCTGCCATTTTTCAATTTTCTTTTTAAATTTTGAAAAACCGCTTTCCTCAACAACACCCCAGTATTTCTCCATCAGCTTCTTTGTGCGGAAACTCTTCCTGACATATCCCTGCATATACCATTTTTCTTCACCCTCAACTTTTGCATCAAGAAGAAAAACAACCTCCGACGGCGTTGGTATGCTTAATGTACGACCACTCCCAACACTACGATAACTTTCTCTGATACTGCGGACATTCTTCCACAGATAGCATTCCTTTTTACGAAAGGCATAAATCAGTGAAACACTTTCACTGTCAAAAACATAGAAAACAGGTTCAGTAACAAGGGCAACTATAAAGAAAAATGCACCTGCAACAAAGCCAAAGACACCCAAAGACCTCTCTTCTGAATTTATAAAAGCACTTCCGAAAAGAACTGTACCGACACTTATGAGAGTCCAGAAAACAAACCATTTATTCACAGCTCTCTGCTTTTCATCCATACATTTCACCGCCTTTTTGATAATTATACTTCATTTGAAATTTCAGGTCAAGAGATAAAATCCCCACCGAGATCCTTCGCTTACGCTCAAGGATGACGCAGTGGGGATATTTATTTTACTGTACTTTTTTCTTCTTTTTATCCTTTGATGTAAGCTTATCGAATGCAGCAAGGACACCGGGAAGGATGAACAGAATCAGGATACAGGCTGAAAGTGCACCGATTGAAACCGTCAGACAAATCTGGGAAATTGTGGGGTCTATGGGAGAAAATCCGAGAATACCCGTCACTAACACCATAATAAGTCCTGATGTGAGAATCGTATGTGTTGAACCATTATATGCTGCAACAAGTGACTCCCTGATACCCTTTGTTTTTCTGCTTTCACGGTAATAGTTTGTAAACAGGATTCCGTAGTCAATGGTAGCACCCATCAATATACACTGAACAATAAGCAGTGCAAGATAATAAATGCTCAGTCCTCTCAGTCCTGTAACCGCAACTGTTATGTAAACACCTGACTGAACAAGAAGAACAAGAATCAGCGGTATTGAAAGACTGCGGAATGTAATTGCCACAACAATGAAGATTGCAACTGCAGTAAGAATTGTAATGAGCAGCATTTCCTTGTCAAAGGATTGTGACATTTCGTAGCTCATAGGTGAGTTACCGATAAGGTAATATTCACCCTCAAGGTCTGCATCACATTCCTTAATCAACTCTTCAATGAACTGATTTATTTCTTCACCCTCAACAGGATATACAGTATCAATCATCATCAGAGAATGGTTTTTGCCTTTCATCTGTGAAAGTCCGTCTTCAAGCTGACCTTTTGCACCGCGAATCTGTTCTTTTGTTGCATCATCAATAATTGCTGAGAAGCGTTCATCTTCAAGCATATTATTATAAAGGTGGTCAAACAGTTCACCGATTGTCAGTTTCCACTCTGCATCAGAGAAGTTTACTGCAGAATAGTAAAGGTACATAAGGTTCATTGTGTTTTCATCAAGCTGTTCGGAGAATCCTGCCATCATAGTGCTGAGTTCAGATGATGTGAACTTTTCTTCTGAAACTACGCCGTCAATTACCGTCTTTGCAGTTGTGATGTAATCTGCCATTTCACTGTCAAGGAAAGAACTGTAATCGGGATTCGGGAGAATGTCACTTTCTATGAAACCGACGAAATCCTGAATTGAAACTTTCCAACGTCTTGTGTCACCGTAAGTTGCAGTATAGAGCATAAACAGCTGTCTGAGCTGTGCTTTATCCATTCCCACAACTGAGGCAAGTTCATCAGCTGTGTATCTTTTGCCGGTCACAACACCCTCTACGAGTTCTGAACCCATATTGATAAGCGACAGTTCTTCTTCACCCATAAAGTCCTTGAACATATCTTTGTTTTTTCTGAGGAATGTAAGGACATTGTAAAGTGACAGTTTTTTATTTACATTGTTTTTGCTGAAATCGTAAACAGAGAAAAGAATTTTTGCCATATCTTTCTCTATTTCCAGCATATCAGAAACCTCTGTGTATGAAAGTTTATTACCTGAAACTACTGCATCAATGATTTTCTGCATCATTGAGAGAAGTGAAAGCATTTCGTCATCAACCTGTGATGAGAAAAGAGGGTTACCTGCCACGTCTGAAAGAATGAAATCAACAAATTCTTCCATTGACATAGTTTTGCCGTTTGCAATACCGAAACGGAGTGTGAACACACCCTTGATAAGGCTTTCCTCAACACCTAACATCTGTGCAAGTTCTGCCGATGTACGCTGAGCCTGAACAGATTTTTTATCTGCAAACTGAGTGAGAATGCCGAACTGAGATGCCATACTTTCGTCAAGGAAAGATGAGAACATAGGATTAGAGATAATATCTGTCTCCATAAATTTCACAAGTGAAGTGAAATCAATTGCATTCGGTGTGTAGGATTTATCGTTTGCAAAGTAGTAGGCAAAGAGCATCCGTGTCAGATTTTCTTCAATGCCGATTTTCTTTGAAAGTTCTGCAGGAGACAGAGGTTTTGTCACACTTTCCTTGTTTGTCATTTCTTCAAGGAGTCCTAACATTTCCTTTGTTTCTTCGTCAAAGAAAGAAGCATACATTTCGTTTGTTGCAACATCGTTTACAACAAATTTGCCGAATTCCTCCATTGTCATTGTGCCGGAAGTTACTCCGCCTTTTTCAGCAAAATACAGAGTGAAAACCTGTTTGATTTCTTCCTCACCCATTGAGAAAAGACCTGCGATTTCCTTTGCACTCATTTTCTTTGTAAGAGCGTCTTTGTCTGCGAACTTTTCTATGAGTCCCATATTTTCTTTCATTGTATCGTCAATGTAAGAAGCAAACATTTTGTTGGGAACTACTTTTTCAGAAATAAATTTAAGAACCTCTGAGAGTGTAAGCTCAGACACAGGTGCTTCTGCATATTTATCATAATAAAGAACTGATAAAAGTGAGGAGTCTATACCCATATCCGCACCGAGAGATTCAATAGTTGCCACCATCTGATTGGGTGTACACTTTCTGCCGAGAGTTGTTGAATAACCGAGGATGCTGTTTACTTTATCGTATTCTTCAAACTTGTATGCAATGGGTGCAAGATTTTCTTCATCTTTATTTTCATAAACCATTACAACAGGGTTGGCAACAGGGAAAACCTCTGCAATTTCATCTTCTGATGAAATAGTATAAGTAATCTGTGTAATGTTCTGCAGGAAATATGTTCCCACAAAAATCACTGCAAAAAGTATTGCCACAACTTTTCTGCCTTTATATCCCAGTGATGCCACTTTGCCGAAAGGAATATTAAGTTCTTTCTTTGATGATTTTTCAATGATTTTATCAAAGATAAGAATAAGTATAGGCAGAACCGTGAACACACAGAGCATACTGAAAATAACGCCCTTTGCAAGAACAAGTCCTAAGTCCATACCGATTGTGAAACTCATAAAAATGAGCATCAGAAGACCGATAACAGTTGTCATACCGCTTGATGCCACTGAAGAAAAGGAATTTGCCAGAGCCTCTTTCATTGCATCATATTTGTTTGCAGCCGTTACTTTTTCCTGACGGTAACGGTTCATCAGGATAATTGAATAGTCCATTGAAAGAACAACCTGCAGAATAGATGCAATTGAGAATGTCATCTGCGAAACGTGGGGGAAAATCACGTTTGTACCCATATTGAAGCCTATTGCAACACCTATTGTAGCAAGGAAGAGGACAGGCTCAAACCAGGATGAGCACATAGCAAAAAGAACAAGCATCAGCAATACAAAAGCAACAACTATAACCCATAAGGGCAGATCTGCACCTGTTGTATTATCATCTTTCACGACAACTTCATAATCTTCAAAAGTCTTTTCGATTGTGCCTTTAAGGTCCATCATTTCCTGTGAACCGTAGTCGCAGGAAGTGTTTACTGTGTAAAGAGTGTATGTGTCTTTGTTGTTCGAATCGGGGTTGTATGTAATACTGTCAACGTTTTCGATTTCTTCAAGGTCGATTTTTACATTCGTCTTTTCAACTTCACTCAGACCGTTAAACATAACCCTTATTGTCTTAGGTGTTGTGGTATTGGGAAACTCCTCTGCAAGAATGTTAATACCCATTTTCATTGATGAATCTTCAGGCAGATATTTTGTCATATCCGTGTTTACATTCACCTTTGGAATAAGCATTGCCGACACTATGCAAAGTGCCAGCATTACCCCTAAAACTATATGTCTTTTATTTACAATGAAACTTGCAATTTTTTTCATTTTTATACTTCCTCTATGTGCGCATTTTTCCAAATGTCATTATAATACTTATTTGTTGTATAACAAGGATGAATTTGTTAACAAATATTAAACAAAAAAGCAACTGGTGTTGGCTTTATACACCGAGTTGCTTTTTTATTATTTTTTCTTTTTCATTTCAATCAGATCTCTGTAAGAAATGAGAGTGATTCCGTTTTCTTCAAGAATCCTGTGAGTTTCGGGGTCATTCATCAGTGTGTATTCCCATACTCTGTCCTGCCATGAACTCATAATGCTTTTCAGTTCATCTGTTTCCTTTGCGGGATGAACGAAAGTTTCTGTCACACCGTCAGGCAAATCTGTCCAGATTTTAAGGATTGTATCTCTGTAATGCTCATATCCGTTTGAGCGAAGTTCTTTTGTCCAGTCAGGGAAAAGAAGATAATCAGGAAGAATTACCTTGTACTGCTTTGCCCAGAGTCTTGAAATAAGAGTTGATGCCCAATAGAGAGGATAAGGTGTACCTGCAGGGCAGATACGCTTATCGTGACAGGTGTACATTCTGTAAGCATAACCCATTTCACCGCAAAGACGGAGTGACAGCTTAAGAAGACTGAACCTGCCTGTATAATGTCCGTAAAGTGAACCCATATGGTTGTCAAGATGTGAGGGCTTGAAGCCGTTATCTGTTGCAAACTTCACCTGAGCACGGATTTCTTCTTCAAGTTCCTTGATGTCAGCATTCTTTTCAACTTCACGGCTTGAACGCCACATATATCCCTCGTCATTTCTGAGAGTTTTACCGTCACTCAGAGGTGCCCAGCGGTAATCTTTCCACTCGTTAGTCATCGTGAGATGAACACCAATTGCATACTCAGGATTTGCTTTTGCAAATTCCATAGCGTCCCTTGCTGCGGGACAGGGCAGCATTATTGTTGAGGATTTAAGTCTGCCGTTTCTGAAAAGTTCCTCAACTGCTTCGTTGGCAGATTTGCACATACCGTAGTCATCTGCATTTATAATCAGGTATTTAGCCATATTCATCTCTCCTTTTCCATAATTTAACTATACATAAAAATTATATACAAGTCAATAAACAGATTGAAAATTTTCAAAATGTTGATTATTTATACTTTATATGATAAAATATCTGTGTATTCGGGGAAACAGGTGAAAATCCTGTACGGGCCCGCCGCCGTAAGGTGCATTAAAAATTTTTCTTTCTGCCTGATGCCGCAATCAGGGACAAGCCATTGGAGAAATCTGAGAAGGTGAAAGAAAAAGCACTAAGTCGAAATATCCGATTACAGAAAAAGTTTCGTCAGTATTGCGAGCGCCAAGAAGAAACTAATAAAAATTAAAGGAGAATACAAAT
>JAZRQI010000053.1:0-2192 GCA_045649705.1 Acutalibacteraceae bacterium | reverse complement strand
TTATATCTCTTTCAGACTTACTCTATTTCAATCATTTCTGCATCGGCTTTTCTCAGCGACAATTCATAGCCTCTTACCATCACTTCAATGGGATCTCCCAGAGGTGCTGCTTTACGGACATAAATTTCCACACCCTTTGTAATACCCATATCCATAATACGGCGTTTGATTGCACCTTCACCGTGCAGTTTCACAACTTTTGCAGTTGAGCCGATTTTTACATCTTTTAAAGTTTTCATTTCAACATCTCCCAAAACGATGAGTATTCGTTCCACTCAATCAGTTAGTCCATACTAACTTCCTTAATATAATAATGGAAAATCCAAAAAAAGTCAACAAAAATCAACTTCATTTTTTATTTTCGTCACTTTGTCTCCGGGGTTAGTTTGCGCTAACTCCCCTTTTGTATAAAAGCACAAAAAAGAGGACGGATTCAGTTATCCGTCCTCAAAAGTTTAGATTTTCATAATTCCCAGGGCATCAAGAACTGATGAAACAAGAATAAGCACGATAAAGATAGGTGCTATATATTTGATAACAACTGTGAACAGTTTTTTAGCACTGAATTTACCGCCGATTTCCATTTCTTCAATAAGTGCTTTGGGTTTAAGAATATAACCCACAAAGATACATGTAAGAAGTGCCACCACAGGCATGATAATACTGTTACTTATAAAATCGAAGAAATCAAGGAATGCCATGCCGAACACTGTAATATCTGCCCATGTGCCATAGCCAAGCGCTGAAGGTACACCAAGAATAATACATCCGATGAAAACTACAAGGCATGTAACTTTTCTTCCCCAACCAAGCTTGTCTCTTACAATTGAAACAACTGTTTCCATAAGAGAAATTGATGATGTAAGTGCAGCAAAAAGAACAAGAACAAAGAAAACAATACCTACAATTGTACCGCCCTTCATTGCTTCAAAAACTTTGGGAAGTGTAACAAACATAAGTCCGGGGCCTTTGCCGAGAGCAGCCTTATCTCCGCCTGAGAAAGCAAAGACAGCAGGAATAACCATAAGACCTGCCATAAAGGCAATACCTGTATCAAAAAGTTCAATCTGTCTTACAGATTTTTCAATAGATACATCTTTCTTCATATAAGAACCGTATGTTATCAGAATGCCCATTGCAAGTGACATTGAGTAGAACAACTGTCCCATTGCCGCAAGGAATGTATTAACTGAAAGGTTTTTGAAGTTAGGTGTAAAATAATATTTAACACCTTCCATTGCACCCGGAAGTGTCATTGAATAAACCGCAACGAATATTGTAAGTACCACAAGAACAGGCATCATAACCTTACTTACTTTTTCAATACCCTTTTCAACACCGAAAAGAACAACAAGTGCTGTAAGGCCAAGGAAAAGCAGGAACCAGCCTATGGGTTCAACAGGCTGAGTTATAAATGTATCAAAATATCCGTCTTTTGCCGCATTAGCTGCTCCGCCTGTAACAAAAACATAAAGATATTTAGAAACCCAACCGCCGATTACAGAATAATACGGAAGTATTATAACGGGAACAAGCGCACCCAGCCAACCTATAAATGAAAATCTTTTATCAAGCTGTTTATATGCACCGATTGCACTCTGTCCTGTTTTTCTTCCGATTGCGATTTCCGCACACATAAGTGCAAAACCGAAAGTCACTGCCAATGCAGCATATACAAGCAGGAAAATACCCCCGCCGTATTTAGCAGCAAGATAAGGGAATCTCCAGATGTTACCAAGACCAACCGCAGAACCTGCCGCCGCAAGAACAAAACCGATCTTGCCTGTAAAACTACTTCTTTTTTCAGCCATTTTTTTACCCCCTGAAAAACATTTGTTATATTATACCAACAAATTGTTTTTTCGTCAATATTCAAACATTCTCGTCTTTATTTCAACTGAACAATAGTGACTCCGTTTTCACCCTCACCATAAACACCAAGACGGTAGCTTTTGATAAAAGTGTTGCCTTTAAGATACTGCTGAACTGCACTTCTGAGAACACCTGTTCCCTTTCCGTGAACAACGGTAAATTCAGATATGCCGAGACGATATGCCGTATCAATGTATCTGTCAAGAGTCATAATTGCTTCATCCGCATTCATACCTCTCAGGTCAACCTTTGTTTCCGCTTTTGCAGTACTTCTTGCTTCAAAGTTTGAACTGTTATTTCTCTTTACAGCAGGTTTCTTT